>VERU01000094.1 GCA_018882485.1 Rhodoferax sp.
CCAGTGCACCACCTCGACCACCCTGGGCCGCTCGTTATCGATCAGGTCCAGCAGTTCAGCCCGAATCCGCGCGTAGCCTGCCGGCGTGATGTAGTTCTTGCCGTTGGCCGGCAGCGCCGGCAGGCGCAATTCGTCATCGTCGGCGGAATCGTCCGTCTCTTTGGTGAAGGCCTTGTTCATGGCGGGTTCGGAAAACGAAAACGGGTTACGCGATTTCTCACGTAACCCGTCCATTTTGGCGCGGCTGGCAGGAATCGAACCCACGACCCCTTGGTTCGTAGCCAAGTACTCTATCCAGCTGAGCTACAGCCGCGAAGCGCGCAGTGTAGCACGGCCCCCATCGTCTGGCCTGCGGGCCGCAACAACCGCTTGCTAAACTGGCCTCACCGCCCGCCGAACCGGTCCGCAATTCCACCCCCCTGACTGACCATGACCAAGACCTCCGTGCGCCCAGCCTTTTCTTTGGAAGAGTTGCTGGAGAAACTCATTTTTGCCAGTCGCTGGCTGCTGGTGCCCTTTTACCTGGGCCTGGTGCTGGCGCTGCTGCTGCTGGCCTACAAATTCGCAGCCGAGTTCCTGCATTTCGGATCGGCCATCGCCGCTCTGAGCGAGACCGACACGCTGCTCGGCATACTGGGTCTGATCGACAAGACCCTGCTGGGCAACCTGCTGATCCTGGTCATCTTCAGCGGATACGAGAACTTCGTCTCGCTGATTGGCGTGGCGCAGGACAGCCCCGACCGCCCGCGCTGGATGGGCGATGTCGACTTCGCCGGCCTCAAGCTCAAACTCATCGGCTCCATCGTCGCCCTGTCGGGCATCAACCTGCTGGGCGCCTTCCTGAACCTCAAGAGCTGGAGCTCGCAAGAGCTGGGCTGGATGGTCGGCATCCACCTGACATTTGTCATCACGGGCGTCCTGTTCGCCCTGTCCGAAAAGATCGGCCACGGCAAAGCGCACTGACAGCCCGACCCAGTCCCCCGGGCTGCTCGAGGATGGAACTGCGCATCAAGGAGGACCAGATCGACGCGATCCAAGGGACCGGCGGACACCCGGCCTGCATCAGGCCAGCAAGGCCACGTTGCCCCCCGCTGCGGCGGTGTTGACGGTCAGCATCCGCTCGACGCAGAAGCGCTGCAGGTAGTGCGGTCCACCGGCCTTGGGGCCGGTGCCGCTCTGTCCTTCTCCGCCAAAGGGCTGCACCCCCACCACCGCACCGATCATGTTGCGGTTCACGTACACATTACCCACCCGGGCCGCCTCCGCCAGCGCCTGGGCACGGCTGTCGATACGGGTCTGCAGGCCCAGCGTAAGCCCGTAGCCCAGGGCGTTGATCTGCTCCACCAGCGCAAAAGGATCGCCCCGCCAGCGCAACACCTGCAGCACGGGGCCAAAGATCTCGGCTCGCACCTCGTCCAGCGATGCCACCTCAAACAGCTGGGGCACGATGCCGTGCGGATGCTCGGTCGGCACACGACCCGTCGGCATGACGTCCACGGCCCGCTCCTGCAAACGCTGCACGTGCCGCTGCACGCTGTCGCAGGCATCACGGTCGATCAGCGGCCCCACATCGGTGGCCCACTGCGCAGGATCTCCCACCACCAGCTCCCGCGCGGCGCCGCGCACCATCTCGATCACCGCGTCGGCCACCTCCTCCTGCACGCACAGCAGGCGCAAGGCCGAGCAGCGCTGCCCGGCGCTGCGAAACGCACTCTGCACCACGGCATCGCTCACCTGCTCCGGAAGCGCGGTGCTGTCCACCACCATGGCATTGATGCCGCCGGTCTCCGCGATCAGGGGCACGATGGGCCCATCCTTGGCCGCCAGAGCCCGCTGAATAATCTTGGCCACCTGAGTCGAACCGGTGAACACCACCCCTGCCACGCCGGTCGCCGCCACCAGGGCCGCTCCCACCGTCTCCCCGGGGCCGTGCAGCAATTGCAAGGCATCGGCCGGCACCCCGGCCGCGTGCAGCAGCCGCACCGCCTCCTGCGCCACGGCCGGTGTCTGTTCGGCCGGCTTGGCCAGCACCGTGTTCCCCGTGACCAGTGCTGCCGCCACCTGCCCCAGAAAGATCGCCAGCGGAAAATTCCAGGGGCTGATGCACACCCAGATGCCCCGCCCCTCCAAGCGCAGGGTGTTGGTCTCGCCCGTCGGTCCGGGCAGCGTCTGCGGCGCCATCACCCGTTCGGCCTCGTTGGCGTAGTAGCGCAGGAAATCGACCGCCTCACGCACCTCGGCCACGGTGTCGCCCCAGGTCTTGTGCGCCTCGACCACCATCAGGGCGCACAGGCGCGGCAGCTCGGCCTGCAGGGCATCGGCCGCGCGCCGCAGCACGGCCGCCCGCTCTGCCACCGGGCGCCGACCCCATTGGGCCAGGGCGGCCCGTGCACGGGGCACCGCTGCCAGAACCTGCTCGGACGTGGCCTCGGCCACCTGGGGCAACCCCCATTCCAGCCGCTCGGCATGGGCTCGCAGCAAGACATCGCGATGCGCCACCACGGCCAGGTCCAGGCCTGTGCTGTTGGCACGCTGCGGCCCGTACAACACAGGCGGCAACGGCAGGCTGCCCACTGGCTCCAGCCGCAAAGGCGAACTCAGCAGGGCATCCATGCCCACCGACTCGTCGGCCAGCTGGTTCACAAACGAAGAGTTGGCGCCGTTTTCCAGCAGCCGGCGCACCAGATAGGCCAGCAAGTCGCGGTGTGCCCCCACCGGCGCGTACACCCGGCACTGCACCAGCGGGTTCTTCAGCACCTCGCGGTACACGCCCTCACCCATGCCATGCAGCCGCTGCAACTCGAACGGCACCGCCTGACGGGCCGCCATCTGCAGAATGGCCGCGATGGTGCCCGCGTTGTGGGTGGCGAACTGCGGGTAAATCGCATCGGGCACCGCCAGCAGCGCCCGCGCGCACGCCAGATAACTCACGTCGGTGTGATGCTTGTGGGTGAACACCGGATAGTGCGGCAAGCCGGCCTCCTGCGCCCGCTTGATCTCCGCGTCCCAGTACGCGCCCTTCACCAGCCGGCACATGAAGCGCAGTCCATAGCGACGGCCCAGCGCGGCCACGTGGTCAATCAGGTCCGTGGCCCGGGTCTGGTAGGCCTGGAGCGCCAACCCGAAGCCCACCCACTGCGGGCACTGCTGCGCCACCCGCTGCGCCAGCGCCTCGAACACCTCCAGCGACAGTTCCAGCCGATCCACCTCTTCGGCATCGATGGTCAGCCCGATACCGGCCTCGGCGGCCGCCTCGCACAACGACCACACCCGCGGCACCAGCTCGGCCATCACGCGGCCATGCTGTGCGTCTTCGTAGCGGGGGTGCAGTGCGCTGAGCTTGATCGAGATGCCGTCGTTTTCGGCCGGATGCCGGGTCCGGTCGGCGTTGCGGGCAATGGCGGCAATCGCCTCGCGGTAACTCGTCAGATAGCGCTCGGCATCGGCCTGGGTGCGCGCGCCCTCGCCCAGCATGTCAAAACTGAAACGCAGTTGCGCCTGGGCACGCCGGGCATGGGCGGCCTCGGTCAGCGCCTCGTCCACGGTCTGCCCAAGCACAAACTGGCGCCCGAGCAACTGCACCGCCCGCAACGTCGCGGCCACCACCGTGCGCGAGCCCAGCCGGCCCAGCAGGCCCGGCTCCCGCCCCTGCCCGGGCAGCAGCTGCTTGCTCAGCGCAATGGCCGCAGAAGACAGGCGCGCCAGCGTGGAATCCTCGTGCCCCTCAAAATCGGCCCGACCCAACTGGTCGGCCGTCAGCGCAACGGCCGTGGCCGTGTCGGGCACTCGCAGCAACGCCTCGGCCAGGCGCATCAGAGCCAGCCCCTCGGCGCTGGATATCGGGTACTCGCGCAACAGACTCTCCATGGCCCAGAACGGCGGCGGATGCCTGCGCACCGCCTCCACCCAGGGTGCGGCCTGTCGCCCCACAGCCGCCCAATCCAGCGCACCCTGCAAGGTGGCCAGGCGCTGGGCCACGATCTCGGCCTCAGGCCGGTAGGGAGATGGCAGACGATCCTGGGTACGCATGGTGTTGATGTCCTTCCTGGTGAATCCAAGCAGTATCGAAAGATCAATGACTAATTTTTCACTAAAATTCAGCTATTAAATAATCAACTATCCCGTGTCGGAATCCGAAACCCTGGACCGGATCGACCTGCGCATCCTGCAGGCCCTGCAGAGCGACGGCCGGCTGTCCAACCTCAAGCTCGCCGAGACGGTGGCGCTCTCGCCCACCGCCACCCTGGCCCGCACGCAACGCCTGCAACGCGAGGGCTATATCCTGGGCTACGAGGCCCGGCTCAACCCGATCAAGCTCGGGCGCGGCATGCTGGTGTTCGTGGAGGTCCTGCTGGACCGAACCACGCCCAACGTCTTTCAGGCCTTCAAGGCCGCTGTGCAGGTGCATGGCGAAATCCTGGAATGCCACATGGTCGCGGGCGGATTCGACTACCTGCTCAAGACCCGCACCGCCCACATGGCCGCCTACCGCGACTTCGCCGGCCGCGTGCTGTGGCAACTACCGGGCGTGCGCGAAACCCGCACCTACGCCGTGATGGAAGAGGTCAAGGACACCCATCAGCTGCCACTCTGAGACAGGGGGCAAGCTGCCGCACAGCGCCGGTCCCTCCAGAACTCGGTACACTATGCGAGTTGCAGCGCTTTTGCTTACCCGTGCTGCAGCCAGGTTCGAACTGGGCAGCGGCACCCCAAAACCGCTCACCTCCACCGCGCTCCACCTCACCGTGGGCCTCTTTCGGTGGTCCGACTTCTCCGCAGGCAAGCCTCACTCTCGCGACCCATTGCGTGGTCGCCCCAGCCCATGTTCCGTTGCATCCGCGATGGCATGAATCCGGGTCCAGGTCACTGTTGAACTGGAACCTTGCATCTATTTATTGCATGTCGACAACCAGCACACATCCCTTCGCAGTAGGCGAATTCACCATCACCCCGCTGAGCCGTTCGCACGGCGAAGGCCAGCACACCGCCGTCTTGTCCATCCGCCGGGGCAGAGGCCGCCAGACCCACGACCGGGTCTACGCCTTCAAGCCCGAATTCAAGACGAAAGACAGCGCGCTGCTGTACGCCGCCGCACTGGGCCGCTACTGGCTGCTCAACCCCGCCTCGCTGGCATAACCGCACCCAACCAGGACACCTGATGGCCAAGGAAGAACTCATCGAAATGCAGGGCAAGGTCGACGAAGTGCTGCCCGATATGCGCTACCGCATCACCCTGGAAAACGGCCACCAGCTGGTGGCCTACACCGGCGGCAAGATGCGCAAACACAGCATCCGCATCCTGGCCGGCGACCGGGTCACGCTGGAGATGTCGCCCTACGACCTGTCCAAGGGCCGCATCACCTTCCGTCACCTGGAAAACCGCCCACCCCGCTCGCCCGGCGCACCCGCCTTCAAGCGCACCCGCTGACTCGGGGGGGGCTTGCGCCCGCGCAGGCCGGTTCGAGGGCGTTGCGTGCAGGCCATCGGCTGCCAGGCAGCGAAAAGTTGCTCGGCAGGCCGCTACTCACATTACAGTTACCCGTGCACACCATGGGGAGCGCCACCGTGAATGACATCATCTGCCCGCACTGCGGCAAGGCCTTCAAGATCGACGAGGCCGGGTATGCCGACATCCTGAAGCAGGTGCGCGACGAGGCCTTCGAGCAGCAACTCCACCAGAGGCTGGAACTGGCCGAGAAAGACAAGCGCAACGCGGTCGAGCTGGCCAAGGCGCAGTTGACCACGGAACTGCAACGGGCTGCTGCGGCCAAAGACACCCAAATACAGACCCTGCAAGCCCAGGTGGCCTCTGCCATCCAGGCGCAGGAACTGGCCGTGGCCCAGGCCCAGAGCCGCGCCGAAAAAGATCGCGACGCGCTGGCCCACCAACTGGAGCAGGCCCGGCGCGACCACCAGGCCGCCGCCGCGTTGGCACATGCCCAACGCACGGCCGACCTGCAGCAGGCAGCCGCCGTCAGCGCATCCGAAATTCAGGCCCTGCGTGCGCAGCTGGACGCCGCCACCAAAGACCAGCAACTGGCCGTCAGTCAGGCCCTGAGCGCGGTCGAAAAGCAGCGGGACGATTTCAAAAACCGCTTCGAGCAGACCCAGCTGGAAAAACGCCTGGCCGAGCAGTCTCTGAAAGAAAAATACGAGCTCCAGATCCGGGAGCGCGAGGACGCCATCGAACGGCTGAAGGACCTCAAGGCCAGGCTTTCCACCAAGATGGTGGGCGAAACGCTGGAGCAGCACTGCGAGACCGAGTTCAACCGCATCCGCGCCACCGCGTTTCCACGTGCCTACTTTGAAAAAGACAACGACGCCAGCAAGGGCAGCAAAGGCGACTACATCTTTCGGGATGCGGACGAAGGCGGGACCGAGATCGTGTCCATCATGTTCGAGATGAAGAATGAAAGCGACACCACCGCCACCCGCAAAAGGAACGACGATTTTTTCAGGGAACTGGACAAGGACCGCACCGAAAAAGGCTGCGAATACGCGGTGCTGGTCTCGCTGCTGGAACCCGAGAGCGATCTGTACAACACCGGCATCCTCGACGTGTCGCACCGCTATCCCAAGATGTATGTGGTCCGACCGCAGTTCTTCATCCCCATCATCACGCTGCTGCGCAATGCGGCCCAGAACTCCCTCAAGTACAAGGCCGAACTGGCCCTGGTGAAGTCGCAGAACATCGACATCACCCAATTTGAAAACCAGCTGGAAAGCTTCAAGGAAGCCTTTGGAAAAAACTACGATCTGGCGTCCCGGCGTTTTCAGACCGCCATCGACGAGATCGACAAATCCATCGACCACCTGCAAAAAACCAAAGACGCCCTGCTCGGCGCAGACCGCAACCTGCGCCTGGCCAACGACAAGGCGCAGGATGTGACCCTCAAGAAGCTGACACGCGGCAACCCGACCATGGCCGCCAAGTTTGCCGAGCTGAAAAACACCCCCCAGGCCGGGGGGTAGCACCGCGCGCGCCTTCAGCCCGCTGGGCTGCAGGGATATCTGAAAACCCGTGATGGCGGGTCGATCTTCAGCCCGTCAGATTCAAAAAGACCCGGCCATTCTCAATTTTCACAGGCCAGGATTTGACCGGCTCGGTGGCCGGACCACAGGTCACGGTGCCATCGCGCACATCAAACAAGGCCTGGTGAAAGGGACACTCCACCATGTGTCCGTCCACGAAGCCGTCGCACAACCTCGCATTGCCATGGCTGCACAGGTTGTTGATGGCATAAACGCCGTCTTCCAGCTTGAAGACGGCAATGTCGTGCCCCTCGGGCGCAACAGCCACGCCTGCGCCTTCAAACAAGTCGGCCTCGGCGGCCACATCAGTCCAGTTACTCATGATCAGATCGGGTAGATGAGGGAGTTGGGGATCATTTCGCTGTCATAGACGCAGATGCGCTCGGCGAACTTGAATCCCTCCGGGGTGTGCACGATGGTGTCGATGTAACGCCCTACATTGAAGACGGTGCTTACCTTGTCGTACTTGGTGCGGAAAACCGCGTAGTTCGCCTCGCTGTGGATGCGCCCATCCTCGACCTTGCGCACCATCGGCGCGCCCACCACATGGCGCTGGTAGTAGGGATCGTGGTAGATCGTTTCCGTGATCCCGTACACACGGTCCTTGAGCATGTCCTTGCTGGTCAGTGCCAATGTGGCCAGGGGGAAACCCCGTTCGAAATTTTCCCGGGGCTGCACTTTGTAGACGCATTGTTCGGTGAAGAACTCAGGCCACCGGTTCCATTTTCCGCTATCCACCGCGATCGCGTAGTCGGCATACAGCTGCTGGATGCCAAACCAGGTTTGCATATCAACCATCGTCAATCCTCCATCACTTTGCGCCAGTACTCGTACATGCCTCGAATCAGGGTCTCGGTGACCATGTGATCCGTCTCGCCAACGTCTCGGCCACCCAACTCCACAAGGGTCCGGTGGGTTCTCCTGGTTTCAAAAGCGTCTTGCGAAAACTCGATCACTTCGCCATCGTCTGCCGAGACGAAGCCGGCGGGGCCAAAGAGATTGGCCTGCCGCAGTCGCCGTGTCGTCATCTCCGGGGTATCGTCCTCAAAACCGAAATGGGTCCAGACGAAGTCAAAAGCGCCGTGGCCATCGGGCTGAATGTGGCGTGTCGAAACACTGTTGACCTGCTGCTGGAAGATCACGCTGGGGAACAGCGTCAACATCACTGCCGTAGGC
>VERU01000587.1 GCA_018882485.1 Rhodoferax sp.
AGTGGCTGGACTGGGTGGGGCCGCCCCGGGCACTGGAGCTGGCCTGCGCCGCCTGCCGGCAGGAGGCCGCCCGCCAGGGCGCCCGGCACCTGACGGCCTGGGCCTCGCCCGCGGTGGCCGGGCGGCTGGCCGGCAGCGGGCTGGCGGCCAGCAGCGAGGTGGCGCGCATCGGCATGCCCAGGGCGGCGCTGCTGTCGGCCGACGAGGTGGCCGAGCTGGATTGGTGGTTCATGGGCGGAGACACGGACTTTTTATGAACACGGACACCCCCGGCCCGCCCCGCATCGGCAACGGCCCGGTGCACCCCACCTCACGGGCCGTCCCGCGGGACGCCGTTGCGCGGTCGGACACCGACGCAGCCCGGGCCGGGCTGCAGCTGGTGACCTGCGTGAGCCGCACCGAGGTGCTGCAGCAGCGGCTGCTGAGCTCGCCCTGCCTGCAGCCCGGGGGCCTGCGCCTGGCGGCGCACTGGCACTGCGGCAGTGCGGCGGAAGCCTTCAATGCGGCCATGGCCGGCGCGGCCGGACAGGCCAGATGGCTGGTGTGGGTGCACCAGGATGTGGTGCTGCCGGCGGGCTGGGAGACGGGGTTCTGGCGGGCGCTGCAGCAGGGCCTGCAGCGTTGGCCGCAGTTGCTGGTGGCCGGGGTGTACGGCGTGGCCGGAGCCGGCGCCGGGGCGGTGCGGGCCGGCCATGTGCTGCACCGGGGCGAGCCGCTGCGCGAGGCGGCCGCCCTGCCCTGCCGGGTCGACAGCCTGGATGAGCTGCTGCTGGCGGTGCGGGTGGACAGCCGGCTGCGCATGGACCCGGCGCTGGGGTTCGACTTTTACGGCACCGACCTGGTGCTGCAGGCGCAGGCGCGTGGGGGGGTTGCGGCGGTGCTGGAGGGCTATTGCGAGCACTGGACCGACACGCCGGGGCGCGATGTGCCGCGCCGCGTGGTGGAGCGGGTGGCGCAGAGCGCCGAGGTGTTCGAGCGCAAGTGGCGGCACCGGCTGCCGCTGGCCACCAGCTGCTTCCAGATCGGGCGGGCGGGCGACGTGCGGGCCTTTTTGTCGACTGTGGTGGCGCCGTGAGCCCGCTGCGCCGCGCCGCCTGGTGGGTGCTGCGGCGCGTGCACGGGCCGGACTACGCCTGGGTGCTGCCGGCGTTGGCGCGGCTGCCGCTGGCGCTGGGCTGGCGTCTGGCGGCGCTGCGCGGCTGGATCAACGGCTGGCTGGGGCGGGACTGGCGGTCGGTGGCGCTGGGCACGGCCCATGTGCGCCGGCGCACGCTGCAGGGGCTGGCATTGCTGGCGCCGCAGGCCGGCGAGGCGCAACGCCAGCGCTGGTGCCGGCAGCGGTTTGCGGTGGAGTCGCGCGACGAGTTCGAGGCGGCGCGGCTGGATGCCCGGGGGCTGCGGGGGCTGAGCTGCACGCTGGATGCGGCCGCGCAGTCGCTGCTGCAGCGCCCGCCGGATCGCGGGCTGGTGCTGCTGACGCCGCATTTCGACAGCTTTTACCTGGGCATCGCGTTTCTGGCGCAGGCGGGCTCGCGGCCGGTGGGGTCGATGGCGTCGGCGGTGTTCCGAGACCCCCGGGTGGACCCGGCGGTAACGCGGCATTTCCAGCGCAAGTACGCCGCGCTGGAGCGTCAGCTGCGCGGCGGCAGGGTGCCCGAGATGGAGAGCGGGCTGCGCCCGTTCTACCGCGTGCTGCAGCAGGCGCAGGTGCTGGTGGTGCTGGCCGATGCCCCGGTGCTGCCCAACGGGGTGGCGATGACGGTGGATTTTCTGGGGGGACCGCGGCAGCTGGCCGGCGGCGCGCTGCGGCTGGCCCAGGCCACCGGCAGCGAGATCGGCGGTTTTGTGTGCCGCTGCGTGGGCCCGGGCCGCTACGCGCTGCAGGGC
>VERU01000588.1 GCA_018882485.1 Rhodoferax sp.
GCAGCTGCAGCTCGGTGATGCGCTGGCGCATGGGGTCGAGCTCCCGCTCCAGGCGCAGCCGCTGCTCGTCGCTGGCGCGCAATCGGGCGGTGAGGTCGTCGTAGGTGCTGCGCCGCGCGCCCAGCGCCTGCTCGCGTTCGAGCTTGGCGGCCAGGGCCGTCTGCAATCCGCCCTGAGCGGCCGCATCGGTCAAGCGGCTCATTTCTTCCTGGGCTTTTTGGGCCTCAGACCTTGCCACACCTTGTTGTTCTGCTGCAGTTTCGATAGCACGCTGCAGCTCGGCCTGGCGCGCCTGCAGGCTGCGCAAGGCAAAGGCGGCCTCCTGGGCCTGGCGCTCCAGGGTCCGCTGCTGATCGCGGGCGCCGCCCAGCAGGCGTTCGGCCTGCAACACGGCGTCGCCCACTTCGGCATCCCGCTCCTGAGCCTCGGCCAGTTGCAGGTCCAGGGTCTCGAACTGGCCCTCGGCCAGCACAGCCCGCTCCTGCAGCTGCGCCAGCTGGGCCTCCACCTCGCCCAGGTCGGCGCCGATCTGGCCCTGACGGGCGCGGGCCTGCTCCGCCTGCTGGGCCAGTCTCAGCGTCTGCACCTCCAGATCGTGGGCCAGTGCCTGGGCTTCGGCCGCTTCCCGGCGCAAGCGTGCCAGGGTCTGCGCGGCCTCGGCATGGGCGGCTTCCGCACGGCCCAGGGCGACCCGTGCCTCGTCGGCAATCAGGCCCTGAGCCCGCTGCTGGCGCTCCAGGTTGTCGATCTCCTGAGCCCGGGCCAGCAAGCCGGCCTGCTCGGAATCCGGCGCATAAAAACCCACGCTGTGCGCCCCCACCGCGTGCCCGTCGGGCACAAAAATCCATTCGCCCGGGGCCAGCAGGTGGCGCTGCTGCAAGGCCTGCGCCAGATCGGGCGCGCAGTAGCAGCCGCCCAGCCAAGCCTGCAGCAGCGCCTGCAGCCCGGCGCCGTGCAGACGCAGCCGAGCCGATAACCGAGGCAGGGCCGCAGCGGAACCCGGCGGCACCGCCGAAGGGGAGCTGAAAAAAGCCAGCTTGACCGGTGGCGGGTCCGCGGCCAGCGCCTGAACCCGCTCCAGCTGCGATACCTCTAGCGCGCCCAGGCGCTCACGCAACGCCGCTTCCAGCGCGTTCTCCCAGCCCGTCTCAACCTGGATGCGGCGCCACAGGGCCTGCAGGCTGTCCAGCCCGTGGCGCTGCAGCCAGGGCTGCAGCCGGCCATCGGTCTGCACCCGTTGCTGCAGGGCCCGCAGCGCCTCCAGCCGGGCCGACACTTCGGCCTGCCGGGCGGTCTCGTGATTGAGCACCTGCTGCCGGTCACGGCGCTGGCCTTCCAGCGCGGGCAGCGCGTCCTGCAGCTCGGTCAGCCGGGCCTGGGCCAGCCCGGCGGCGTGGGTGGCGTCGGCCAGCCGCGACTGCAGGTCGGCCAGGCGCGCCTCATCGGGCGCAACCAGGCTGTTGCGATCGGCCAGCAGCCGCTCACGCCGTGCCGCCAGGCTGCGCTGCTGCTCGGTGAGCCCCCGCTGCTCGGCCGCCAGCACCTGGATCTGCTGCTGCACCAGACCGACCCGTTGGCGCTGCGTGGCCGCCTGCCCCTGCGCCAGCCGTAAGGCGTCTTCCAGATCGGGCAGCTGGGCGGCCTGCTCCTGCACCTGGGCGGCCAGCCATTGCGACTGCTCGTCACCGGTGAGCACCTCAGTGTGCACCGCCTCCAGCCCAGCGGCTGCGTCGTCATGGCGCTGCTGCCACTGGCGCTGCTGCTCGGCCAGTGTCTGCAGCCGCTGCTCGATGCGCTGGCGCCCCTCGACCACAAAGCGGATTTCGGCCTCCAGCCGCCCCACCTCGGCGCTGGCCTCGTACAGCAGACCCTGCGCCCGGTTGA
>VERU01000095.1 GCA_018882485.1 Rhodoferax sp.
TGCGCGGCAGGATCACTTCCTGGCGGGGCACTTCCACATCCAGGGTGGCGCTGGCAAAGGCCAGGCGGTGGCCGTCGGTGGCCACCAGGCTGAGCTTCTTGCCTTCGGCCACGAACAGGATGCCGTTGAGGTAGTACCGGATGTCATGGACCGCCATGGCAAACGAGACCTGGCCCAGCAGGCTCTTGAGGGTTTTTTGCGGCACGCTGAACGAGGGGCCGAAGCTGGGCGACTCCTGCACCAGCGGAAAGTCTTCGGCCGGCAGGGTCTGCAGCGTGAATTTGCTCTTGCCGCCCTTGAGGATGAGCTTGCTGGCGCTGGATTCGATCGATACCGTCTGGTCACCGGCCATGGTGCGCAGGATGTCGATGAGCTTGCGTGCGCCCACCGTGGTGGTGAAGTCGCCGGCGTCGCCGCCCAGTTCGGCATGGGTGCGGATCTGGATTTCCAGGTCGCTGGTGGTGAGCTGCAGGGTGGGCCCGGTCTTGCGGATCAGCACGTTGGCCAGGATGGGCAGGGTGTGCCGGCGTTCCACGATGCCGGCCACCGACTGGAGCGCCGACAGAACGATGTCTTGGGGAGCCTTCAGGACGATCATGTCTACCTCTGCGATTTAGTGGAGTTCCAACGCCTGCACCATTATTGCCAGCTGGCAAGCCGAATAGCCCGGGATTGTCCGCTTTTCTTCCACGGCTCACCCCTTCAGGGTTTGTTCCAGCACATGCAGCTGCTGGTTCAGGTCCAGCATCTGCTGCCGTTCCGCGCCGATCTTGCGCACCGCATGCAGCACGGTGGTGTGGTCGCGCCCGCCAAACAGCTCGCCGATTTCGGGCAGGCTCTTCTGGGTCAGCTCCTTGGCCAGGTACATGGCGATCTGGCGCGGCCGGGCGATGCTGGCAGGCCGCTTCTTGGAATACATGTCCGCGACCTTGATCTTGTAATAGTCGGCGACCGTTTTCTGGATGTTTTCCACCGAGATCTGCCGGTTCTGGATGGACAGCAGGTCCCGCAGGGCCTCGCGCGCCAGCAGGATGGAGATGTCTTTCTGGTTGAAGCGCGAATAGGCCAGGATCTTGCGCAGCGCGCCTTCGAGCTCCCGCACGTTGGATCGGACGTTCTTGGCTACAAAAAAGGCCACTTCCTCGGGCATGGTCACGCCCTCGGCCTGCGCCTTGTTGATCAGGATGGCGACCCGCATTTCGAGTTCGGGCGGCTCGATGGCCACGGTGAGCCCGGCGTCGAAGCGCGATACCAGCCGTTCGTGGATGTCGGCCAGGCCCTTGGGGTAGGTGTCGCTGGTCATCACGATGTGGGACTTCTTGGCCAGCAGCGCCTCGAACGCATTGAAAAACTCTTCCTGGCTGCGCTCCTTGTTGGCGAAGAACTGCACGTCGTCGATCAGCAGCAGATCGAGCGAGTGGTAGTGCGCCTTGAACTCGTCGAAGGCCTTGCGCTGGAAGGCCTTGACCACATCCGAGACAAATTGCTCGGCATGGATGTAGAGAACCTTGGCCTGCGGCCGCTCCGCCAGCAGCTGGTTGCCCACGGCGTGCATCAGGTGCGTCTTGCCCAGGCCCACGCCGCCGTAGATGAACAGGGGGTTGTAGAGCTGGCCGGGCGACTGGGCCACGTGCATGGCGGCGGCGCGCGCCATGCGGTTGGCGCTGCCTTCCACCAGCGAGTCGAACGTCAGCGCCGGGTTGAGCCGGTTGCGCGGCAGGTTGTCGCGGTCGGGGCTGGCAGCCGCCGGCGCGGCCGGTGCCGCGAGCTCGGGCGCTGCCGTGCTGGGTGCGGGTGCAGGAGCCGGCGCTTCCCTGGGCGAGAGCGCGAGTTCGAGTGCGATGGGCTGCCCCGAAAACCGCTCCAGCAGCGCGGCGATGCGGCCCGCATACTGGGCCCGGACCCAGTCGAGCTTGAACCGGTTGCCCACGAACAGCGTCAGGCGCGAGGCGTCGTCGCTGGCGCGGGCAACCAGGGGGCGGATCCAGGTGTTGAACTGCTGTTCGGGCAGCTCCTGGGCCAGTTGTTCGGTGCAGGTCTGCCACAGGGACGGGATGGCTTCGGGCGCGGCGGGCATGGGGGCTGATGGGGGCTGTTCCGCCTTCATGGGGCGCGGTGCAATCTGTGGACAGTTGGGCTCTGAAGAGCGCCGGATTGTAGTTTGTCAAAACCTTATCCACACGCCGGTGGCGCCGGTTGGCGGCCCCTGGCCGCCATGCCCCGCGCCGGTGCCAGGCGGGGTTATTGGGGCTGCAGGAGCGATTTTGCGATAATGCCCGGTTCTGTCCGATCGGAATTGCCATGAAACGCACCTACCAGCCCTCCAAGACCCGCCGCGCCCGCACCCACGGCTTCCTGGTCCGCATGAAGACCCGCGGCGGTCGCGCCGTGATCAACGCCCGCCGCGCCAAGGGGCGCAAGCGCCTGGCGGTCTGAGTCTGCGCGCGGTTTGCAGTGACCCGGTCTGCAGCGCTGGCCCCGGCGCGGTTGCCCTGTGCAGCGGCTGACTTCCTGGGCCGAGTTCCAGGCCGTGATGGCTGCGGGCGCGATCGCCCGTAGCCCGCATTTCGTGCTGCACTGCGCCCTGTTCGATGCGCCCGGCGGCGCGGCTCTGCCCGAGGCCGAGTGGCCAGCGCCCCTGCGGCCGCTGGCGGCCGGCCCGCACACCTGGCTGGCCGGCTTCACGCCCAAACGCTGGGCCCGCCGCGCCGTGACGCGCAACGCCGTGCGCCGCCAGATCGACAACGTGGGCCGCGCCTTGCAGGCGCAACTGCCCCGCGCTGCGTACCTGGTGCGGCTGCGTGCCGCCATCGACCGGGCCGATTACCCCAGCGCCAGCTCGGTGCGGCTGCGCACGGATCTGCGGCTCGAACTCGAACAGCTGTTTGCCCACGGCCTGGCCCGTCTGGCCGCGACGGCGGGGGCGGCCCGATGATCCAGCGCCTGCTGATCGGTCTGGTCCGGGGGTACCGGCTGCTGCTGAGCCCCTGGCTGGGTTCGGCCTGCCGTTTCGAGCCCACCTGTTCGGCCTATGCCCTGCAGGCCCTGCAGCAGCATGGCGCTGCGGCCGGTTCGTACCTCACGGTCGCCCGGCTGGCCCGTTGCCATCCCTGGTGTGACGGCGGCCACGATCCGGTCCCGGCGCAGGCGCCGCGGCTGTTTGGCCGCCTGCTTTCTCCTTCCTATCCGAAGAAGTCTTCATGAACGATATTCGCCGCACCATCCTCTGGGTGGTTTTTGGTTTTTCCATGGTGCTGCTGTGGGACCAATGGCAGGTCTACAACGGCCACAAGGCCACGTTCTTCCCCAGCCCGTTCACCAGCACCGCCACACCGCAGGCCGGCCCGGCCTCTGCGGCGGCGGCCGGCTCGGTGCCGGTGCCCAGTGCCCTGCCCGCGGCCGCTGGCAGCACCGCACAGGCGGTGCCCGGTGGTCCGGCTGCCGCGCCGGCGACCGCGCCTGCGCCGGGCGGTGAACGCGTCGAGGTCCGCACCGATGTGCTCAAGCTCGGCTTCGACACCGAAGGGGGCTCGCTGGTGCGCTCCGAGTTCCTGCAGTTCGGCCGGGCCGATGGCAAACCGGGCCAGTTCGTGCTGCTGGACGCCAGCCGAGAGCGGGTTTACCAGGCGCAGACCGGCCTGATCGGTGGCGCGGCCGGCGCACTGCCCAACCACAAGACCGTGATGACGCTGGCCCCCGGCCCGCGTGAGCTGGCCACCGGCGCCAACGAACTGGTGCTGCGCTTCGAGTCCCCCGAGGTGGGTGGTGTCAAACTCGTCAAGTCCTACACCCTGCGTCGCGGCAGTTACGCCATCGATGTGCGGCACGAGGTGGTCAACGCCGGCGCGGCTGCGGTGTCACCGCAGCTGTACCTGCAGCTGGTGCGCGATGGCAACAAGCCCGAGGGCGAGTCGTCCTTCTATTCGACCTTCACCGGTCCGGCGATCTACACCGACGCCAAGAAGTACCAGAAGGTGGAGTTCAAGGACATCGAGAACGGCAAGGCCGACTTCGAGAAGACCACCGCCAACGGCTATGTGGCCATGGTGCAGCACTACTTTGCCAGTGCCTGGCTGCTGCCGGCCGGCCTGCAGCGCGAGATGTTCACCCGCAAGGTGGACACCAACCTCTATGCGGTGGGCATGATTGCGCCGCTGGGCAGCCTGGAGCCGGGCGCCAGCAAGGCGCAGGACAGCCGTTTCTTTGTGGGGCCGCAGGAAGAAAAGAAGCTCGAAGCCCTGATGCCGGGCCTGGAGCTCGTCAAGGACTACGGCTGGCTCACCATCCTGGCCAAGCCGCTGTACTGGCTGCTCGACCAGCTCGAGCGCTTCATCGGCAACTGGGGCTGGTCCATCGTGGCGCTGGTGCTGCTGCTCAAGATCGCGTTCTACTGGCTCAACGCCAAGGCCTACGCCAGCATGGCCAAGATGAAGGCCATCAACCCCCGCATCATGGAGATGCGCGAGCGGCTCAAGGACAAGCCGCAGCAGATGCAGCAGGAGATGATGCGCATCTACCGCGAGGAAAAGGTCAACCCCATGGGGGGCTGCTTCCCGATCATGGTGCAGATCCCGGTGTTCATCGCGCTGTACTGGGTGCTGCTGTCCAGCGTGGAAATGCGCAATGCCCCCTGGATTGGCTGGATCCATGACCTGTCCGCCCCCGATCCGTACTTCATCCTGCCGGTGGTGATGACGCTGACCACCCTGCTGCAGACCGCCCTGAACCCCGCGCCGCCGGACCCGATGCAGGCCAAGCTGATGTGGTTCATGCCGCTGGCCTTCAGCGTGATGTTCTTCTTCTTCCCGTCCGGGCTGGTGCTGTACTGGATCACCAACAACATCCTGTCGATCGCGCAGCAGTGGATCATCAACACCCGCATGGGCGTGCCGCCGCAGTTCAACCTGCCCAAGTTCTGAACCCGGACCCGATCGCGGCCATCGCCACCGCGCCGGGGCGGGGCGCGGTCGGCATCCTGCGCCTCAGCGGCACCGGCCTGGCGCCGCTGGCCCGCGTGCTGTGCGGGCGCGACCTGCCGCCCCGCCAGGCCTGCTACCTGCCTTTTGCCGATGCCGGCGGCCAGCCCATCGACCACGGTCTGGCGCTGTTCTTTCCGGCGCCGCACTCCTTTACCGGCGAGGACGTGCTGGAGCTGCAGGCCCATGGCGGCCCGGTGGTGCTGCAGCTGCTGCTGGCCCGCTGCCTGCAGGCGGCGGCCGCGCCCGTGCCCGGCGCTCCCCCGGACGCCGCGCCCTGCCTGCCCGGGCTGCGGCTGGCGCGCCCGGGCGAGTTCAGCGAACGGGCCTTCCTCAATGACAAGATCGACCTGGCCCAGGCCGAGGCCATTGCCGACCTGATCGACGCCAGCACCGAGGCCGCCGCCCGCAGCGCCAGCCGGTCGCTGGCCGGCGAGTTCTCGCGCGAGATCGGTACCCTGCGCGAGGCGCTGATCCACCTGCGCATGCTGGTGGAGGCGACGCTGGATTTCCCTGAGGAAGAAATTGACTTCCTGCTCAAGGCGGATGCGGTCGGGCAGCTATCAAAACTGCAGCAATCACTGCATGCCGTCATGGCCCGCGCACACCAGGGCGCGCTGCTGCGAGAGGGTATCAAGGTGGTGATTGCGGGCCAGCCCAACGCGGGCAAGTCCTCGCTGCTCAACGCCCTGGCCGGGGCCGAGCTGGCCATCGTGACGCCGGTGGCCGGCACCACCCGCGACACGGTGCGCCAGACGGTGCAGATCGAGGGCGTGCCGGTGCACGTGATCGACACCGCCGGCCTGCGCGACAGCGCCGATGTGGTGGAGCAGATCGGCATCGCCCGGGCCTGGGACGCGATTGCCGAGGCCGATGCGGTGCTGTTCCTGCACGACCTGACGCGCGCCGATGCTCTTGATTACATAGCACAAGATTCAATGATCATGCGGGCTGTAGCCCAAAAAGTGCCCGAATCCGTGCCGGTGCTGCATGTCTGGAACAAGCTGGACGCCGGCCTGGGCAGCGCCACCCCGCTCGCTGCGCCTGCGCCTTCAGGTCGCGCTGACGAGACCGGTGGTTCCGACGCACCCAACGCGCCGGAGTCGCCCAATTCTTCCGACGCGTCAGACGCCCTGATGCTGTCCGCCCGCACCGGCCAGGGCCTGGACGCGCTGCGCCGCCGCCTGCTGGCGCTGGCCGGCTGGCAGGCCCTGCCCGAAGGCGTCTACATGGCCCGAGAGCGCCATGTGCAGGCCCTGCGCCGCGTGGAACAGCACCTGGACCTGGCCGGCGAGCACCTCGCCGCCCAGGCGCAATCCCTGGACCTGCTGGCCGAAGAACTGCGCCTGGCCCAGAACGCCCTGGGCGATATCACCGGCGCCTTCAGCGCCGACGACCTGCTGGGCGAGATCTTTTCGAAGTTCTGCATCGGGAAGTAGGTGGGGGCCGGGGGGTTACCCAGGCCTCGATGTGGATGCTGGAGTGATCCGCATCTTCTTGTAGTCGGTGATGGCGTCCAATTTGCGCCTTTAGTTCAAGGTGGCGCTGCGGCTGCCCCTGGTGCACGAGCACGAGTGGCCGGCGGATGTTGTGGGGGAGGCGCTGAGCCATACGATCGGCGGTGTGCGCCGCGCGTACCACCGGGCGGAGTATGCGGGCCAGAAAAGGGATCTGCTGGGGTTTGGGGGGAGTATGTGGACGGGTTAGGGCGGGGGGCGTGATCGGCCGTGTTCGGCCAAGAGCCGTCATCGCCTTGATCGTCCTGAAGACCCGTTAAGGCTGATAAATGGCATTGGTCGCTCAGCACAAGGCTTGCGACACGCGAGTCCTGTTCAGATCATTAGACCGCGCGAACGATCTCTCTTAGTGGCCGTCGCCACCTGCTGTGCATTGGCAAGCAATTCCGTCAATAGTTCAGAGCCTTCCTGGTCCTTGCGGTAGATCACGCCCACAGGGTAGGTGGTCGACGGCAACTCGATGGGCAGCATCACCACCTTGCCTTCGGCGGCGTACCCCTGGGCGACGGACTTGGGCAGAACACTGAGCAAATGCTGGTGCTTAAGCATCTCCAGGGTGACAAACACCGAAATGGACTCGACCACCACCCGCGGCGCCTGCAGGCCCAGGTTGGCCAGTTGCGCAGACAGCATGTTGAAAGAGGCGCTTCCGGTGTAGGGCATCAGCCAGGGGTACTGCGACAACTGCTCGTGCATCTGTCGTTTTGAGGCCTTGGCAATCGGGCGGTCTGCGCTGGCGATCACCACCGAAGGCTCGTTGTAGAGAACCAGGTAGGCCAGGTCAGGCGTGAGCGCAGCGGGTACCACTCGCCCCAGCGCGCAATCGAGCCTGCCTTCCGAAAGCGCGAGGGACAGTGAGCGCTCGTCGCCCTCTTCGAGGGCCACACAAATGCCTGGCCAGCGCTCGTCAAGACGCGCAATCAAGGCGGGCAGCAACTGCGCTACGGCTACGGGAAACACCCCGATCCGAACCCGCCCGACGCTGCCATGCTGCACAGAGATCAGCTCGTCGTGCGTGGCGCGCAAGTCCGCCAGCAGGACGGACGCCCGCCTGGCCACCACCTGCCCCTCCACCGTGGGGCTCATGCCTCGCCGGTTGCGGACAAACAATGGGCAGCCCAGCACGGTTTCGATCTCGTGCAGCAACTTCGAGGCGGTCGGCTGCGTCATGTTCATCTGGCGTGCCACACGCCCCAGATTGAGCTCCAGGCTCAGGCGATGCAGGAACTCAAAATGCCGCATGCGCAAGCGGCTGACCAGGGATCGGAATTCAATCGGCTTTTTCATAGGGCCTCATCAGACATTCTTTTTCTGAATAATAAACTGCGATCTTTTCATGAAAAAAAGCATGTCTAAATTTCGCTGATTCCCTATCATTCAACAGGCCTTGGCGTGAACGGAGAACCTCACCCTTTCACGGACCTGGCCGCATGGGCGCGTCTGGCCCAACCCACAACATCAGGAGACAACATGTTCAAGAAAATCGCGCCGGTCCTGACGACCGCATTGATATCCTTGGCTTGCGCGGCAGGCATGGCCCAGGAAATCAAGATCGGGCTCACCGGCACCTTCACGGGCGCCAATGCAGCCAACGGCATTCCCTACCGCAACACCAGTGAGATCTATCC
>VERU01000096.1 GCA_018882485.1 Rhodoferax sp.
CCCTATGGCAGCCTGCACCCGCGCCAGACGGTGGACCGCATCCTGGCCGAACCCCTGGCCATCCACCGCATGGGCGATGCGGAGCGGCGCATCGAGCGCGCTCTCGATGATGTGGGGCTGGGTGAAGGCTTCCGCTTTCGCTATCCGCACCAGCTCTCGGGCGGGCAGCGCCAGCGCATTGCCATCGCCCGCGCCCTGATCCTGGAGCCGCAGATCCTGCTGCTGGACGAACCCACCTCGGCGCTGGATGCCTCGGTACAGGCCGAGGTGCTGAACCTGCTGGAGGACCTCCGGCGCCGCCGCGGCCTGAGTTTCCTGATGGTGAGCCACGATCTGGCGGTGGTGACCCATCTGTGCGACCGCCTCATGGTGATGCAGCGGGGTCAGACCGTGGAATGCCTCTCGGCGGCCGATCTGGCCGCACAGCGGGTGACGCACCCTTACACACGCACCTTGATGCACGCATCGGCCGGGTTCCGGCCACCAGGAGAATGACGATGATCCGCTGGGAAGCCCACGCCTGCCTGCCCCTGCACCCCGACGCCAGTTTCGAGCCCATCCGGCAGTACCGCGAACTGGGGGTGAGCTATGTGTCCATCAACATCGGCATGGACATGAATCCCCTGGACCAGATCCTGCGCACGATCGCCGGTTTCCGGGCCACCATCGCCGCCGCGCCGCAGGAATTCCGGCTGGTCGAGCGGGCAGCGGACATCGAGCGCTGTGCCGCCGAGGGCGTGCTCGCCGTCGGCTTCGATCTGGAGGGTGCGGTGCCGCTGCTCGAGCAGCCGGAGATGGTGGAGGTGTTCCGCCAGCTCGGTGTACGCCAGATGCACCTGGCCTACAACCGCAACAACAGCGTGGCGGGCGGCTGCCACGACGAGCCACAGGGCCTCACGCCGCTGGGCCACCGGGTGGTGGAGGCGATCAACCGGGCCGGCGTGCTGATGGACTGCTCCCACACCGGACGGCGCTGCAGTCTGGACGTCATGGCGGCCTCCAGCGCCCCGGTGATCTTCAGCCATGCCAATCCGCTGGCGCTGGTGGAGCATGGCCGCAACATCACCGACGAGCAGATCCGCGCATGCGCCGCCACCGGCGGCGTGGTCTGCCTGTCGGGGGTGTCCAAGTTTCTGGGGCATCCGGCGCCGGGCGCCGAGCAGGTGGCCCGGCATGCCCGGTATGTGGCCGACCTGGTGGGTGTGGGGCATGTGGGCATCGGCCTGGACATCAGTTTTCGGGAGCCGCACCTGCAGGATGACCCACCGCCGCCCTACGACCCGACCTACTGGTGGCCGCGATCGGCCGGTTACGACCGCACCAGCCAGCCGTCCACCTACACCCCGATGCAAACCTGGCTCGAGTTGCCACCCGCACTGGGCGCGGTGGGCATGAGCGATGCCGACATCGCCCAGGTACTGGGTGGCAACATGATGCGGGTGGCCCGGCAGGTCTGGGGCTGAGGGGTCGCCGCGACGCATTCGGCGCGGGGTCGAATCCGGTGGCCGCGGCAGCGAGGGCGCAGCCGGCAGCTGCGGTACCATCGTTTGTCCCGTTTCATTTCACCCTGTCTTTTTTGGAGTTGTCCATGGATCCCGTGATCGCGCAGAAATCCCCCTACGCAGCCCAGGTCGAGGCCGGCAAGAGCTACTACTGGTGCTCCTGCGGTCAAAGCAGGAACCAGCCGTTCTGCGATGGCACGCACAAGGGGTCTGGCTTTGCTCCGGTCAAGTTCGACGCCACCGAGACCAAGACGGTGTACTTCTGCGGCTGCAAGCACAGTGCCAACAAGCCGCTGTGCGACGGCGGGCACAAGGCGCTGGCCTGATCAACCCCGGGGTTGCGCCCGATGTGGGCTCAGCCCCGGCGAACGGCGGTCATTTGACGCCGTAGCCCATGGTCTGGGGCAGCCACAGCACGATCTGCGGGAAGAAGGTCATGGCCAGCAGCAGCAGCAGCAGGCCGACCAGGAACGGCCAGCCTTCTTTCATCATGGCTGCGATCGGGATGCCGGTCAACGCCTTGGTCACAAACAGCAGCATGCCGAAGGGCGGGTGAATCAGCCCGATCATCATGTTGAGCACGACCAGCACTCCGAAGTGCACCAGATCCACACCCAGTAGTTTGGCCGCTGGCAGCAGCATGGGCACGAAGACTAGCAGCAGCACCGACACATCCAGAAAACAGCCCAGGACCAGGAACAGCACGTTGACCATCAGCAGGAACTGAACCCGGCTGAGTTGCAGGCTGTCCACCCAGGCCGCCATGGCCTGCGGCACGCCCTCGGCGGTGAACGCATAGTTCAGCATGAAGGAGCCAGCCAGAATGATCGTGATGACCGCGCTGGCCCGCACAGACTCCAGCACCACACCCCAGAAGGCGCGCCAGCTCAAGGCCCGGAATACCCAGGCGGCAAGGATCAGGGCGTGCAGCGCCGCGACGGCGGCGGCTTCGGTCGGGGTGAACGATCCGGTGTAGATCCCGCCCAGCAGCACGATGGGCATCGAGAGCGGCAACGCGCCCCGGAACAGGATGGGTGGCCAGTCGCGCCAGGGTATCGGCGCCTCGCGCGGCATGTTGCGGCGTCTGGCAATCACATGGACGACCGACATCATCACGACCGTCATCAGCAGCCCGGGGATCACACCACCCAGGAACAGGGCGCCCACCGAGGCGCCCGACACCAGGGCGTAAATCACCATGGGTATTGATGGCGGAATGATGGGCCCCAGCGTGGCGCTGGCCACCACCACCGCGCCGGCGAAACCGGGGCTGTATTCGGGCTTCTTGAGCATCTGCCGGATGGTCACCAGGCCCGGCCCGGCGGCATCGGCGATCGCGCTGCCGCTCATGCCCGAAAAAATGACGCTCACCAGGATGTCGACCTGGGCCAGACCGCCGCGCATGCGACCGACCAGGATGCGGCAGAAATCGAAGATGCGCTCGCTGACGGTGCCTGCGTTCATGATGTTGGCTGCAAACACGAACAGGGGAACCGCCAGCAGCACATAGCTGTTGTAGAGGCCATTGCTGACCTGCTCGGCCGCCAGGCCCAGGTCCTGGCGTTTGACCAGCAGGTAGGCCACGCCCGACATCAGCATGGAAAAGCCGATGGGCATGCGCAGCAGCATGCCCAGTACCACCACGCCGACCAGGGCCCAGAGTGCGGCGCTCATGCCACCGGTCCCTGTGCGTCCAGTCCCTGACCGCGCC
Source organism: Rhodoferax sp. (assembly GCA_018882485.1). GTDB lineage: Bacteria > Pseudomonadota > Gammaproteobacteria > Burkholderiales > Burkholderiaceae_C > Rhodoferax. The sequence goes on from VERU01000096.1 coordinate 3,214, forward strand.
AGGTCTGCCAGAGGTTATGAGCGCTGCGCCCGACCAGTGCGATGAGAAGCAGGACGAACGGCAAGAAGACCCACTGGAAGGAAACGCCCAACACCGGCGTGCCCTCACGGGACATGAAGTGAACGTAGTCCCAGCTGGCCGGAATGGCCGCCAGAGCCAGACCGCCGATCATGAGGTTGCCCACGACGCGCATGACGATCCGGCCGCGTCGCCCAGCGCTGTTCCAGACCAGATCGAACACCACCTGATCTCGATCGGGTACCACGAAGGCCGATGCCCAGAGGATCACCCACAGGTACAGGATCACAGCGAGTTCGTCGGTCCATGGCAGCGGCCGGTTGAAGCCGAAGCGGGCCGCGATCTGGATCAGGAAAGTGAGGAACAGGGCGAGGAACAGGACACCGCCGAAGGTGTCGGCGATGCGGCGCAGGCTTTGCACGGGTCAGCGGGTGTTGTTGATGCGATCGAGCAGCCCGTTCGGCCAGACCTTGGCGTACTCCGATTTGGCGTAAGCGTCTTGCACGGCCTTGCGGAAGGCATCCAGATCGGGCGTGCTGACCTGCAGCCCCTGCTGGCGGAAGAAGTCCACGATCTGGGCTTCCTCCTTGATGCGGTTCTCGTTGTTGTACTGGGCCGCAGCCTGCGCGGCCGCCCGCACATTCTGTTTCTGAGCCGCTGACATGGCGTTCCACGACTTGTTGGAGATCGCGATGAAGATGCCGTCGACCAGGTGGTTCGTCAGGACCAGCTGCTTGGTGACCTCGTAGAACTTGGCGGCCCGCACGGTGGGCAGGGGGTTGTCCTGGCCGTCGATGGTGCCGGTTTTCAGGCCCAGGTAGACCTCGCCAAAAGCCAGCGGCGTGGGGGTGGCGCCCAGGGCCTCCCCGAGAAACAGCCATTCCTTGGACCCGGGCATGCGCAGCTTGACGCCCTTGAGGTCCGCCGGGGTCCGGACCGTGCGGGCTTCCCGCAGGTTCACCTGCCGGGTGCCGAGGTAGATCGTCGACAGCACGGTCACGTCCATCTTCTCGGAGACGGTCTTGAACAGATCCTCGCCGATCGGGCCATTGAAGACTTTCTGCTGGTGCTGCGGATCCCGCACGATGTAACCAGCGGTGAAGATCGAGAATTCGGGCACCAGCTTGGCGATGTCGAAGGCGGAAATCGAGGAGAGTTCGAGGTTGCCCCGGGCCATGGCGGCCGGCTCGGTGCCCTGCTTGAACAGCGAGGCATTCAGGTTGATCTGCACATCGAACTGGTTGGGCGAGCTCTTGTCCAGCGCCTCCTTGAAGACCGTCCACATTTTGGCGTGCCAGTCGTCGGGCACGGCCGGGGTGGAAATCCGCAGCGCGATCTTGCTCTGGGCAAAGGCAGCCGGCAGCGCGCCTGCGGCGCCCAGGGCAGCGGTGGCGCCCAGCAGCGCGCGGCGATTGAGGTGGCGGGGGTTCGTCATGTCGGTCTCCTGTGGGTGGGGTCAAAGAGGGGTGAAGGAAGCGCTGGCCGTACGATACCCGGAGCGCACGGCCTGCGCCTCGGTGTTATCCAGAGGAGTGAGCGGTGCGCGCACCGCCAGCCAGGCGTCGTCGCCGGTCTGCTGGGCCAGCATGGTCTTGTAGACGCTCACGAAATTCATGCCCGGGCAGACTGACAGCAAGCCCAGCAGGGCGGCGATCAGCGCATGGTCTGCGTCGCTGACGGCCTGCGGATGGTCGATCACGCGGCGCATCAGATGCGGCGCGATGTTGGCCAGCCCGTTGATGGAGCCTCGGCCACCGACCCGCATGACGGATGCCACGTGCAGTTCGGCTCCGACCAGGATCGACAGCTGCGGGAAGGCCCGGGCCAGCGCGCAGGCATGGTCCAGATCGCCGCTGCTGTCCTTGACGCCCACCACCTGATCGGGGTGCCGGCGAACCAGTTCGGCAATGGCGGCGTGGGAAAACCCGTAGCTGCTCATGGCCGGGAAGTGGTAGAGCAGCAAACGCAGGTCGGCATCGCCGATGCCCTGGATGACGCGGGAGGCGGCTTCCACCACGCCGGCGTCGCGGGGCTGCTTGTAATAGAACGGGGGCATCCAGAGCTGCCGGTGCACGCCCAGCTGTGACGCATGGCGGCCGATCTCGATGGCGTCGTCCAGCGCGACGGCGGTGGTCGTCACCACCAGCCGGTCGGCTGCGATGCCGCCGGCCAGCATGGACTCCAGCAGCGCCCGGCGTTCGGCCACGGTGAATGCGGGGCCTTCACCGGTGGTTCCGAACAGCGTCACCCCGTCGCAGCCGGCGGCCAGCAGGTGCCGCGCGTGCGCCAGCGTGCGCCCGGTGTCGAGTTGCCCAGAGGCTTTGAGGGGCAGCAGCAGGGCGGGCCAGAGGCCTTCGATGGCAGGATTCAAGCGGGTTCTCCCAGGGGTTTCCATTCGCCGCGGATCTGTTCCAGCGGGGCGTTCATGACGCGGTTGCGGGCGCTGTCGATGTGGTCCTGCAGCAGGGCGACGGCTGCGGCAGCGTCGCGCATCCTCAGCGCCGCGATGAACCGCAGGTGTTCCTGCATCGCCGGGATCAGGCGGGCCGGGGTGATCACACTGTGCTCCAGCTTGATCAGCCGCACGCGCAGGGTGTTGACCCGGTACAGCTCGGAAATGATGTCGTTGCCCAGGGCGTCGACCATGCGGTCGTGCAGGCCCCAGTCGACCGCCTGCGCATCGTCCAGCAGCGCCGCGTCGTCCTCCTGTCCGTGGGCCCTGCCCAGGATGTCCAGGTGGCTGGCTTCGATGGCGGCGAGCTCGGCGTCGCTGGCGCTGCGGACGAATCCCAGCACGGCCTCGCGTTCGATCATGCTGCGCACCTGGAAGGCGTTGCGGATCAGGCGCAAATCGACCGGAGCGATCTGCAGGCCCCGCTGCGGCACCGTTTGCACCAGTCCGGCGGCTTCCAGCCTGGGGATCATCTCCCGCACCGCACCCAGCGGCATGCCCAGCAGCAGCATGAGTTCCCGTTGCGAGACGAACTGACCGCCCCGGATGCTGCCCTTGAGCAGCTGCCGTGTGAACCCTTCGTAGGCGCGCACCCGCTGGCTGACTCCGTCGGCCACGACGGCCCGCTGGCCCGCTACCAAATCAGTAGCTGAAGAAGCCCGTCCCATCAGGGCAGAACCCCTTTTTTCAGGATGATGTTGCCGTAGGTGCGCCGTTCGCCGGTTGCCACCACCGCAAAGGCCCTGGCCGCCCGCTCGTAGAAGGCGTAGCGTTCCAGGCTACCGGCCCGGGCGTGCCCGTGGCGTCGCAGCAAGGCTTGAAACTGTGCCACCGCCGGCGGTTCTTCGGTGGCATGGCCCACCACCTGCATCGTCCACGCAGCCGGACTCTCAAAGGTGTCCAGCGGCAACACCGACAGGACCGCCTCCAGCACGGCAGGCGCGTCGATGCCTGTCAGCCGAATCAGACGCCGCGCATGGGTGGCTGCCGGAAAATGGGCGTCGGCCAGCACGATGTCATCCCCGTGCCCCATCGAAGCCAGGGCGTGCAGCAGGTCCGCAGACAGCAAGGGCGACAGGCCGATCAGCATGCCGGGCGCTCCGTGGTGCAGCTCGGACCGGATTGCTCCCGGGCCTGGTTGAAGGGTGACATGTCAGCTATAGTATCAGAGTCCATGAACGGTCCCGGTCGCCCTTTTTTGCCGTGATGTCTCCAACCCAGCAAGGTCCAGATCCCGCGCAGTCCGATGGCCCGCACGCGGGCGTTGTGCCCCGGGTCGCGGGCCGTCCGATACCGCCGCATCGGCTGGGCCGCCTGCGTGAGCCGGAACACGGCGGGTTCCAACCCCAAGTCTGGCAGGAAAGTCTCGCACGTGATGGCTACCTGTTGCTGCGATCGGTGCTCGACCCTGCGGCGGTGCGGCGCGCCCGGCTGGATGTCCTGGAGCAGTTGGCGGATGCCGGCGAAATTGCCGACCCCGTCGAGCAGGGGATCGTCAGTGGCCGGTCGCTGCGTGCCGAACGGTATCCGGACCTGGGGGCGTTCTGGCGCGCGGTGTGCGAGCTTCCCCGCCTGCGGGCGTTGAGCCATGGCGCCGGGCTGGCTGGCGTGATGGGCGGACTGCTGGGCCAGCCCGTGGTTCCGTTCGATTTCCTGTGGCTGCGTGCCATCACCGAGGGACGGGCGACGCCTCTGCATTTCGACCATGTCTACATGAACCGGGGATCGTCGCGGGTGTGTACCGCCTGGATTCCGCTGGGTGATGTGCCGGTGGAGGCGGGCCCGCTCGCTGTGGTGGAAGGGTCGCACCGCTACACGGACCTGATCGAGCGGTACCGGGGGGTGGACGTCGACCGGCACGCCATGCCGGGATCCTTTCCCGAGGATGCGCTGGCCTTCGTGGAATCGCGGGATACCCGCCTGCTGACCACGGACTTCCGGGCTGGTGACGTTCTGGTGTTCGGCATGTTCACGCTCCACGGCTCGCTGGACAACCAATGGGGCGGAGGACGGGTGCGCCTGTCCTGCGATGCGCGCTGGCAGCCGCTGGACGACGCGCGCGACGACCGCTGGTTTGGAGACCCGCCGGCTGCACACCACGGGCAGGGTTATGGCGGATTGAACGGTGCGCGTCCCCTGGGGGCCGCCCACCGTGACCGTTAAGGCGCCCGGGTTCCACGGTGGCTGAAGACCGCTTTCACCGGGGCTTGCGTCTTGCGCTGGGAGGGGCGCCCCTGGGCAACCTGTTTGCGCCGGTCACACAGGCTCAGGCGGATACCCTGCTGGCCGAGGCATGGGTCAGTGGCTGCCGGACCTTTGACACGGCGCCGCACTACGGGCATGGGCTGAGCGAGCACCGATTGGGACACGCCTTGCGGGATCAGCCACGCGACAGCCTGGTGGTGTCCTCCAAGGT
>VERU01000589.1 GCA_018882485.1 Rhodoferax sp.
TTGCCGGCGGTCATCTCCGTGACCGGATGCTCCCCCTGCAGGCGGGTGTTCATCTCGATGAAATAAAAGGCTCCGTCCTCGTAGAGGCACTCGAAGGTGCCCCCCCCGACGTAACCGATACGGCGGCAGGCCTGAGCGCAACGCGTGCCCACTTCCTCCAGCAGCGCGGACGGAATGCCGGGCGCGGGTGCCTCCTCGATCACCTTCTGATGACGACGTTGCAGCGAACAGTCGCGCGATCCGAGCCACAGCGCCTGGCCGTGGCGGTCGGCCAGCACCTGGATTTCGACATGACGAGGATGGCCGAGGAACTTCTCGATATAGACCTCGGGGTTGCCAAAGGCACGTCCCGCCTCCTCGCGGGTAACGGCCAGGGCACCAGCAAGGTCCGCCGCTTGGTGCACCACCCGCATGCCGCGGCCACCGCCGCCGCCAGCAGCCTTGACGATGATGGGATAGCCCATTTCGCGAGCGATGGCAAGCACCGCCTGCGGATCCTCCGGCAGGGACGCGACCGGCCCCGGCACACAGGGCACGCCGGCCTCGCGCATCGCGCGCTTGGCGGAGACCTTGTCGCCCATGAGTCGGATGCAGGCCGAACTCGGGCCGATGAAGGTCAGACCCGCTGCCTCCACTTTCTCGACGAAGGCCGCATTCTCGGACAGGAAACCGTAACCCGGGTGGATGGCCTGGGCCCCGCTCACCTGGGCAGCCGCCAGCAGGGCGGCCTGATTCAGGTAGCTGGCGCCGGCCGGCGCGGGGCCGATGCACAGCGCCTGATCGGCCAGGGCCAGATAAGGCGCCTCGCGATCAGCTTCCGAATGGACGGCGACGACGCGCAGGCCCAGTCCGCGACAGGCCCGCAGCACGCGCAACGCGATCTCGCCACGATTGGCGATGAGGACCGTATCGAACATCAGGCGACAGGCTCGATCACCATCAAGGTCTGTCCCGCCTCGACTTCGATGCCGGTTGGCACCAGGACGGACGCGAGCCGCCCTCCCCGCTCGGCACGCACCTCGTTAAAGACCTTCATCGCCTCGATGATGCAGAGCAACTGGCCGACCTCCACCGCATCTCCCGCGCGGGCAAAGACCGGCTCACCCGGCGAAGGCTGCAGGTGGACAACGCCGTACATCGGCGCGACGAGCTCATGTGAGCGGCTGGCGGCCTGGACCGCGGCGCGGGGCACCGAAGTCGCAGCAGATGCCATGGCGACCGGCCGTGCAGCCGCCGCTGCGGCACCGGTTCGGGCGCCACGCGACAGGCGCAGGGTCCATCCCCCGTGGCTCAGTTCCATCTCGGCCAGGTCCGACGCCGCCATGGCGTCGATGAATTCCTTGATCTGCTTGGCGTCCATCAACGGTCTCAGCTGCGGCACTCCGGGACCAAGGTCGGCAGGGGCTTGCCGTCGAAGTGCGCCGACAGATTGGCAACTGCCAGATCCGCCATCGCCTGGCGGGTACTGGTGGTAGCGCTGCCAACGTGGGGGGTGAGCAGGACGTTGGGCAGGCGGCGCAGACGCTCGGAGACCTTGGGCTCGCCGTAGAACACGTCGAGCGCGGCACCGGCGATCTCGCCTTCCTCCAGCGACTGGATCAGCGCCGGCTCGTCGACGACGGAGCCGCGCGAAACATTCACCAGAACGCCCTTCTTGCCGAGGGCTCGCAGCACCTTGGCATCGATCAGGCCACGGGTGGCTTCGCCGCCCGGGGTGATGACGATCAGGTAATCGCTCGCCGCGGCCAGGGACTCGGCGCTGGGAAAATACATATAGGGGAGCTCGGCACGCTGGTTGCGGGCGGTGTAGGCCACCTGCATGCCGAAGGCGACGGCGCGGCGGGCGATGCCCTGACCGATGCGGCCAATGC
>VERU01000590.1 GCA_018882485.1 Rhodoferax sp.
GTCCAGGACTTGTCCGAGCAGCGTGGTGCCGAGACGGCAGGAGGTGTGCGCCGCCAGCACCCTGGGTTGCAGCTTCAGACGCGCCAGGGCGGCCCGGTTGCCCGCCATCGCGATCTCGTTGCCCGCGCCGCCGTCGATGTAGTCGAACACCAGCCGCGGCAGGCGCTGCTGCGCGGCGCGGCGAGCCTCGTCGCTGTCCTGAAGCCGGGGGGCAATTGGCATACGGCAGGTGAAAAGTGATCTGTGGCAAGCGGCGGGCTTCAGGGCGGGAGGTCGCCGGCACGGCGCCATCCGGCCACCCTGGGAACGGACGCTGAAGTCCGGACGCGAGTCTCCCAGCCGTCCGGGGATTTCGACAAACGATTATTTCGGGACCATGGATAAATAATTGTTTATGCTTGAACCTTTGGGGGTGGGCATCCCCGAAGGCGCTGCGTTTCCGTCATGAAAAAGAAGACTCCCCTGCGACTGCCATTGACCGCCCTGCGTTCGTTCGAGGCCGCGGCGCGGCTGCTCAGCTTCAAGGCGGCCGCCGAGGAACTGCGGGTCACGCCGACCAGCGTGAGCAACCAGATCCGGCAGCTCGAGCGGGACTGGGATTGCCTGCTGTTCGTGCGGCAGACCCGCAAGGTGGTGCTGACCGACGCCGGCCGGTCGCTGGCCCGCGTCACGACCCGCGCGTTCGACGATATCCGGGAGGAGGTGGAGACGCACATCTCGTCCAATCGCAAGACCGTGACACTGGCGGTCGGACCGATCTTCGGATCCCGCTGGCTGATACCCCGGCTCAGCAAGTTCTACCGGCACAACCCCACCATCGAACTGGTGCTGTTCAACGGACCCCGCATCACCGGGGCTGACCAGATGACCAGCCAGATCACCGTGGACTGGGGCCGCGGCGACTGGGCAGGCCTGGAGTCGCGCCGTCTGCTGGAGATCACCTACATTCCGGTCGTCAGCCCGGCCCTGCTGGCCGAGCGCGGCGGGATGCGTTCGCCGGCCGACCTGACGCGCTACCCCATCATTCACCAGTGGAACCGCGAGGAGTGGAACGCCTGGCTCAAGTTGGCCGGACAGCCGGATCTCACGTTCGCGCAGGAGACCACCATGCGGGACGCCAACCTGGTGCTGCAGGCGGTCATGGCCGGTCATGGTGTGGCCCTCGGGACCTTTCCCCTGATCGCCCACGACATCGATTCCGGGCGCCTGGTGTGTCCCCTGGACCTGCCGCTCAAGCCGGATCGTTCCTATCACCTGCTGACACTGCCGGGTGCCCGGGCGGTGCCCGAGGTGCGCGCGGTCTGCGACTGGATCGAGGCCGAGGCGATGCTACCGGGCTGAGGGCAGGGCGACCGACCGTACCCCGTCGCCGTCCCGCTCCACGCGGTACGCCCGGGCGCCCGGGCGTGCGGAAAACACGGTCGGGGAGTCCTGCGGCCCGAGCAGAACAGCCGCGCCGTCGTCGATGGCCAGGCCGGGCGGCAGGTCTCCCCGGCCGATGGCGGCCGTGAAGGCCGGCGGGCGCAGTGGCTCGGTCGAGTAGTGTGGGCAGCAGCTGCCTGGCATCAGGCCGATGCCGGACGCGGTCTGCAGGCCCTGCCCTACTGAATCGGTCAGGAACCGTTCGAACCATGCGCTGGCGCCGGCGCTGACGCCCGCCATCAGCACCCCCCGCCGCAGGGCCGCGCCCAGCAGTGCGTCCAATCCGCTGGACCTCCAGTGCGTCACCAGTCGCACCGTGTGGCCGCCGCCGACATACACCAGGTCCACGCCGTCGAGGAAGGCACGGGCCTGTACCGCCCCGGCGCTGGCCGGCAAGCAGATGCAGGCGGACGCCACCGCTGCGAAGCG
>VERU01000097.1 GCA_018882485.1 Rhodoferax sp.
CTTCGGCTCGGTCTGAAGGGCTTTCACGGCCCCCGTCCGTCCTCTCGCGCCGCTACAGGCGCACTGCGGAAGGGGATCCACAACCCAACCGCGGCCCACGCCGCAATCAAAATGTCTGAATCTTTTGCAGCCCTGTTCGAAGAATCCCTCAAGCGCACCGAAATGCGGCAGGGCGAGGTCATCACCGCCGAGGTGGTCCGCATCGAACACAGTTTTGTCGTCGTCAATGCCGGGCTCAAGTCCGAAGCCTATGTGCCGCTGGACGAATTCAAGAACGACAAGGGCGAACTCGAAGTCCAGGTGGGCGACTTCGTCTCGGTGGCCATCGGCTCGATTGAAAACGGCTACGGCGACACCATCCTCTCGCGCGACACGGCCAAGCGCCTGGCCTCGTGGATGAGCCTCGAAAAGGCCCTGGAATCCGGCGACTTCGTCACTGGCACCACCAGCGGCAAGGTCAAGGGCGGCCTGACCGTGCTGGTCAACGGCATCCGTGCCTTCCTGCCGGGCTCGCTGGTGGACACCCGTCCGACCAAGGACCTGACGCCGTTCGAGAACAAGACCATGGAGTTCAAGGTCATCAAGCTCGATCGCAAGCGCAACAACGTGGTGCTGAGCCGCCGTGCGGTGGTCGAGGCGTCCATGGGCGAAGAACGCGCCAAGCTGATGCAGACCCTCAAGGAAGGTTCCATCGTGCAGGGCGTGGTCAAGAACATCACCGAATACGGCGCCTTCGTCGATCTCGGCGGCATTGACGGCCTGCTGCACATCACCGACATGGCCTGGCGCCGTGTGCGCCACCCCAGCGAGGTGGTCACGGCCGGCCAGGAAATCACGGCCAAGATCCTCAAGTTCGACACCGAAAAGAACCGCGTCTCCCTGGGCCTCAAGCAGATGGGCGACGACCCCTGGATGGGCGTGAACCGCCGCTACCCCTCGGGCACCCGCATGTTCGGCAAGGTGACCAACATCGCCGACTACGGCGCATTCGTGGAACTCGAACCCGGCATCGAAGGCCTGGTGCACGTCTCCGAGATGGACTGGACCAACAAGAATGTGGCTCCCAGCAAGATCGTGTCGCTGGGTGAAGAGGTCGAGGTCATGGTGCTCGAGATCGATGAGGACAAGCGCCGCATCAGCCTGGGCATGAAGCAGTGCCGCGCCAACCCGTGGCAGGAATTCGCGCAGAACACCAAGCGCGGCGACCGCGTCAAGGGCCCGATCAAGTCCATCACCGATTTCGGTGTGTTCGTGGGTCTGGCGGCCGGCATCGACGGCCTGGTGCACCTGTCCGACCTGTCCTGGAACGAAGCCGGTGAAGCCGCCGTGCGCAATTACAAGAAGGGCCAGGAAGTCGAAGCCATCGTGCTGGCGGTGGATGTGGACCGCGAGCGCATCTCGCTGGGCATCAAGCAGCTCGACTCCGATCCCTTCACCACCTTCGCCTCCATCAACGACAAGGGGCAGGTGGTCACGGGCCGGGTCAAGTCGGTGGATCCGCGCGGCGCCGAGATCGACCTCGGGACCGACGTGGTGGGCTACCTGCGTGCCAGCGAAATCTCGCGCGACCGGGTGGAAGACGCCCGCAATGTGCTCAAGGAAGGCGACGAAGTCACCGCCGTGGTCATCAACGTGGACCGCAAGGCCCGCAGCATCCAGCTGTCCATCAAGGCCAAGGATGCGGCCGACCAGAACGAGGCCATGGCCAACCTGAGCCAGCAGTCGGCGCGTGAGAACGCCGGCACCACCAGCCTGGGCGCGCTGCTGCGGGCCAAGCTCGACAACAACTGAGCCCGAGCCGGTACGCCGCCGGGCCGAATCCTCTGGCCCGGCGGCGCTCGATCATGACCCGTTCTGACCTGGTTGAAGCACTGGCCGAGCGTTTCGGGCAGCTGACGCAGCGTGACGCGGAATTCGCCGTCAAGGCCATTCTGGACGCCATGAACGACGCGCTGGTGCGCGGACACCGCATCGAGATCCGCGGCTTCGGCAGCTTCTCGATCAACCGGCGTCCGCCCCGCATCGGCCGCAATCCGCGCAGCGGCGAGCGGGTGGCCGTGCCCGAAAAGCGGGTGCCGCATTTCAAGCCCGGCAAGGCCCTGCGCGAAGCCGTGGACCGGCGCACCGCCGAGCTCAAGCAGCAGGGCCGCAGCTGACCGGGCCGGCACGGACCATGAAGCGAGTGCTCTGGCTGCTGCGCTGGCTGCTCAAGGCGGCCGTTTTTTTCACCCTGCTGGCCTTTGCGCTGAACAATCAGCAGGAGGCCGACATCCACTTCTTCTTCGGCACCCGGTGGCACGCCCCGATGGTGCTCATCGTGCTGGCGGCCTTCGCGCTCGGTCTGGCGGTGGGCGCCCTGGGCATGGTGCCGCGCTGGTGGCGGCAGCGGCGTGCGGCGGCGCTGGCGCGGCGCCTCCCGACTGCGGAGCCGGCACCGCCCGAGCCCGTGATCCACGCCGAACCCACACGCCATGGGCTTTGAACTCAGCTGGCTGCTGATCGGACTGCCGGCGGCCTTTGCCCTGGGCTGGCTGGCCTCGCGCCTGGACCTGCGCCAGCTGCGGCTGGACAACCGGCTGGCGCCCAAGGCCTACTTCCGCGGTCTGAACTTTCTGCTCAACGAGCAGCAGGACCAGGCCATCGATGCCTTCATCGAGGCGGTGCAGAACGACCCGGACACCACCGAACTGCATTTCGCACTGGGCAACCTGTTTCGGCGGCGCGGCGAGTACCAGCGGGCCGTGCGGGTGCATGAGCACCTGCTCTCGCGTGGCGACCTCAGCCGGGCAGACCGCCACCGGGCGCAGCACGCGCTGGCCCTGGATTACCTCAAGGCCGGTCTGCTGGATCGAGCCCAGGAAGCCCTGCAGAAGCTCGAAGGCACGCCCTTCGAAGCCCAGGCGCGGCTGGAACTGCTGGCCGTGCACGAGCGCAGCCGCGACTGGGCGCAGGCCGCCTCCGTGGCGCTGCGGCTGGACCAGGCGCAGCAGGGCAGTTTCGAGAGCCGCCGCGCCCACTACCTGTGCGAGCAGGCCGCCGAGCGCCTGGCATCGGGCGACTCCAGCACCTGTGAATCGCTGCTGCGGCAGGCCCTGCAGATCGCACCGCAGTCGGCCCGACCGCGCATGGAACTGGCCCGCCTGGCGCGTCAGCAGGGCCATCCGGAGCTGGCCTTCGAGGAACTGCAGGCCTGTGCCCTGGCCTGCCCTGCGGCCCGTCCACTGCTGGCAGCGCCGCTGGTGGAGGTGGCCCAGGCCTGCGGTCGTCAGCAGGTGCTGCAGGAGCAACTGCAGACCTGGTATGCGCAAAGCCCATCGATCGACCTGCTGGAGGGTCTGGTGCAGTTGCGCCGTGCCGACGCGCCCGGGCGGGCGCGCCAGACTTACCTGGAACACCTGGAGCGCGAACCCTCGCTGGTTGCCGCCACCCGGTGGCTGGCCCACCCCGCCGCGGACGAGGTGCCCGCACCGACCGCCGTGCAGCGGGCCCTGGAGCAGGCCACCCGCCCCCTCAGCCGCTACCGCTGTGCCGCGTGCGGGTTCGAGGCCCGGCAGCACTTCTGGTAGTGCCCCGGATGCCAGGCCTGGAACAGCTACCCGGCCCGCCGTGTCGAAGAACTCTGAGAGCACTCCCACCATGATCCCCTCCCAAGCCCAGCTGGCAGCCACCCGTGTGCTGGTGGTCGGCGATGTGATGCTGGACCGTTACTGGTACGGCAGCGTGGACCGCATCTCGCCTGAGGCCCCGGTGCCTGTGGTGCGCATCACCCGGGAAGAAGAGCGCATGGGGGGGGCGGCCAATGTGGCCGCAAACGTGGTGGCCCTCGGTGCCCAGGTCGCGCTGTTGAGCGTGGTGGGCGACGATGAAGCCAGCCACCGGCTCGAAGCCCTGCTGGCCCGCAGCGGCATCCACACCCATTTCGGCCGTGACCCGGCCTTGCGCACCACCGTCAAGCTGCGGGTGATCGGACGCCAGCAGCAGCTGCTGCGGCTGGACTTCGAGAACACGCCCGAGACCGAGATCCTGGCGACGCAGTCGGTCGCCTTCGCCGACCTGCTGCCGGCCCACCAGGCCGTGCTGTTCTCGGATTACGGAAAGGGCGGCCTGGCCCACGTGGCCGACATGATCGGGCAGGCCCGCGCCCTGGGCCGGCCCATCCTGATCGATCCCAAGGGCAGCGACTATTCCCGGTACCGCGATGCCACCGTCATCACCCCCAACCGGGCGGAACTGCAGCAGGTGGTGGGCGCATGGGCCGACGAAAAAGACCTGGGTCTGCGCTGCCAGCGGCTGCGCGAGTCGCTGGGCCTGCAGGCGGTGCTGCTGACCCGCAGTGAAGAAGGCATGAGCCTGTACGATGACCAGGGCGAGGTGCATGTCAAGGCGCAGGCGCGGGAGGTGTTCGACGTCACCGGCGCCGGCGACACCGTGATCGCCACCCTGGCGGCGCTGGCCGGCTGCGGCCTGAGCCTGCGGCAGGCCTTGCCGCATGCCAACCGGGCCGGTGGCATCGTGGTGGGCAAGTTCGGCACCGCCACGGTGAGCTTCGAGGAGTTATTCACATGACACGCATGGTGGTCACCGGCGCGGCCGGCTTCATCGGCAGCAACCTCATCCGCGGCCTCAATGCCCGTGGCATCGACGACATCATCGCGGTGGACGACCTGCAGGATGGCGACAAGTTCCGCAATCTGGCCGACCTGCAGATCGCCGACTACCTGGACCGCAGCGTGTTCTACGAGCAGTTCGCGCACGGCGCCTACGGTCAGGTCGAGGCGGTGTTCCACGAGGGCGCCTGCAGCGACACCATGGAGACCGACGGCCGCTACATGATGGACAACAACTACGCCCTGTCCTGTGCGCTGTTTCACGGCTGCCAGAAGCGCGGGGCGCGCCTGATCTACGCCTCCAGCGCCGCCACCTATGGCGCCTCGGAGACCTTCCGCGAAGAGCCGCCCTTCGAACGGCCGCTCAACGTGTACGGCTATTCCAAGCTGCTGTTCGACCAGCGCATGCGGCGCGAGTGCGGCACCGACTTCAAGCGCGCCGTGCTGGGCAAGACCGGGCAGGTGGTGGGCCTGCGCTACTTCAATGTGTACGGCCCGCGGGAACAGCACAAGGGCCGCATGGCCAGCGTTGCGTTCCACCAGTACCACCAGCTGCGGCGCGAAGGCCGCGTCAAGCTGTTTGCCGACTACGGCGGTTACGGCCCGGGACAGCAGCAGCGCGACTTCGTCTTCGTCGACGACGTCGTGGCCGTCAACCTCTGGTTTCTCGACCATCCGTCGGCCAGCGGCATCTTCAACCTCGGCAGCGGGCGGGCCCAGCCCTTCAACGATGTCGCGGTCGCGGTGGTCAACGCCGCGCGCCGGCGGCAGGGTGAACCGGCGCTCGGCCTGGCCGAACTGGTGCAGCGGGGTCTGATCGAGTACGTGCCTTTCCCTGATGCGCTGCGCGGCAAGTACCAGTGCCACACCCAGGCCGACCTGACACGCCTGCGCGGCGCAGGCTGCGACCACGCCTTTGCCGACGTGCAGTCCGGCGTGTCGCGCTACATGCACTGGCTCGCTGAAAACACCGGGGACTGAGCACCGCCATGCGCACCGTCCTGCTGTCCTTGCTGCTGGCGGCCTGCGGCGCAGCCGCCCAGCCCGCCATCGACATCAACCAGGCCGATGAAGCTGCGCTCGACAGCATCCGGGGCATCGGACCGGCCATGTCATCCCGCATCATCGAGGAACGCCGCAAGGCGCCGTTCAGCAGCTGGGCCGACCTGATGTCGCGCGTCAAGGGCATCGGCGCAGCCACCGCCGGCCGCTGGTCCAGCCAGGGCCTGACGGTCCATGGCGCCGGTTTCCCGGGCGCAGCACCCGCTGCGGCCACCACGCCCGCCAGCGCGGCCGGGCACTGACCCGGTCACGACGGGCCCTCAGCCGCCCTCAGCCGTCCCGTACCCGCCCCCGCCCGGGGTGGCCACCTCGAACACGTCCCCGGGCTGCATCTGTGCCTGGCCGATGTGGCCCAGGGTCTCGACGCTACCGTCGGCGCGCAGCACCCGGTTGGTGCCTGGCTGGCCCGGCTGGCCGCCTGCCATGCCGAATGCGCCCTGAATGCGGCCATTGGAGAGGATGCTGGCCGTCATCGACTCCAGGAAGCGGATGCGCCGCACGCCCCCGTCGCCACCGGGCCAGCGACCGGCGCCTCCCGATCCGGTACGGATGGCGTAGCTGTCGAGCCGCACCGGGAAGCGGAACTCCAGCACCTCGGGATCCGTCAGGCGCGAATTGGTCATGTGCGTCTGCACCACGCTGGTGCCGGCGAAGCCCTCGCCCGCGCCGGAGCCGCCGGCTATGGTTTCATAGTACTGATGGCGCGCATTGCCGAAGGTGAAATTGTTCATGGTGCACTGGCTGGCGGCCATCACCCCGAGCGCACCGTAGAGGGCATTGGTGATGCAGGTCGAGGTCTCCACGTTGCCGGCGACCACCGCCGCCGGCGGGTCCGGGTTGAGCATCGACCCCGGCGGGATGATGACCTGCAGTGGCTTGAGGCAGCCGGCATTGAGCGGGATGTCGTCGTCCACCAGCGAGCGGAAGACGTACAGCACCGCCGCCATGCAGACCGCTCTGGGGGCATTGAAGTTGTTGGGCTGCTGGGGCGAAGTCCCGCTGAAATCGATGACGGCGCTGCGCTGCGCCACGTCCACGCGGATCGCCACCGCAATCTGCGCGCCGTTGTCCAGCGGTAGCGTGAACTGACCGTCCTTCAGCCGCGTGATGACGCGGCGCACCGATTCCTCGGCGTTGTCCTGCACATGGCCCATGTAGGCCTGCACCACCTCCAGGCCGAACTGGGCCACCATCCGGCGCAGTTCCTGCACACCTTTTTCATTGGCGGCCAGCTGGGCCTTGAGGTCGGCCAGGTTCTGCGCCGGATTGCGGGCCGGATAAGGCCCGCTGGCCAGCGCCTGCAGCAGCGCATCCTCCTGCAGCACGCCCCCGGCGACCAGCCGCAGGTTGGCGATGCGCACGCCCTCCTCCTCGATGCGTGCCGAGAACGGCGGCATGGAGCCCGGGGTGAGGCCGCCCACGTCGGCATGGTGGCCGCGCGAGCCGACGTAGAACAGGGCACGCCCGTCCAGAAACACCGGGGTGATGACGGTGATGTCGGGCAGATGGGTGCCACCCCGGTACGGGTCGTTGAGCAGGAAGGCATCGCCTTCGGCCATCTGCCCCGCGTTGTCGCGGATCACGGCACGGATGCTCTCGCCCATGGAGCCCAGGTGCACCGGCATGTGCGGTGCGTTGGCGATGAGGTGACCCCGGGCGTCGAACAGCGCGCAGCTGAAGTCCAGCCGCTCCTTGATGTTGACCGAATGGGCGGTGTTCTGCAGCTGCAGGCCCATTTGCTCGGCAATGTTCATGAACAGGTTGTTGAACACCTCCAGCAGCACCGGGTCCACCGTGGTGCCGGCGGCAAACTGCTGCGCGCGGGGCACGCGCCGCTCCAGCACCAGGTGGTCCAGCGCGGTCAACGTGGCTTCCCAGCCCGGCTCCACAACCGTGGTGGCATTCTTCTCGACGATGATGGCCGGCCCGGCCACCGCATCGCCCGGGCGCAGGTCTTCGCGCACCACCAATGCGGCCTCGTGCCACTGCGCGCCCGAGTACATGCGCACCGTCTCGCGCCGCGGCACCTCGCGCGCCGGCTGCAGCGCCTGCGCGGCTTCAGCCGGTGCATCGCCGGCCACCACGGCCTCCACCGACACCGCCTCCACCACCAGCCGCTTGCCCGCCATCAGGAAGGCAAAACGCTGCCGGTAAGCCGCCTCAAACGCGGCGGTGATCTCGGCCAGCGTTCCATCGCCATAGGGCACCACCAGCGCCGAGTCGCTGCCCTCGTAGCGCACATGCACGCGGCGCACCACCTGCAGCGCCCCGGCCGCCACCTGCTGGCGGGTCAACTCGGCCGTCGCAGCCC
>VERU01000591.1 GCA_018882485.1 Rhodoferax sp.
CCCTGGTGGAGAGCTGCACCGCCGCATCCGCTGACCTCAGCAAGGTGGATGTGCTGTCGCTCGAGCCATCCATACCGGTTGTGATCCAGGCCTTGCGTCCCAACACGCGGCCCAACTCATTGATCAGTCGAGCCTTCACCCGTTGCATGACGCTGGCCCTGCAGCAGATCAGGTAGCTCTGCAAACTGACTGCAGCTGAACAGCCATTTGCTGCGCGCAGCCAAAGGCCAGCGTAAAGCCCAAGGCACCTTGCCCCACATTGAACAACAGGTTGTCCGGGGCACCAGGCTGGGGCCCGAGGATGGGTCGACCCGTTGGGCTGGCGGGCCGCAGTCCCGCCCAGGTTTCACTGATCTTGAAATCGCCACTTTTCGGGAACAAATCGTGTGCACAGCGGCTCAGGGCGGCGATCCGATCCGGGGACACCGCGGTGTCGTATCCCGCCAATTCAACCATACCCGCCACCCGCAGACGTCGACCCAAACGTGCAAAGACAACCTTGCGCGCTGCATCGGTCACATTCACCGTGGGAGCCGCGCCGGCATCCTCGCCGATGCTCATGGTCAGGCTGTACCCCCTCAGCGGATAGACAGGCAGGTTCAGGCCCAGGTCACGCCCGAATCGGTGTGCCCCAGCACCCAAGGCCACGACAAAGGCATCGGCCTCCACCGGCCCCGAAGCAGTGCGCACCGCAACAGCACGACCGCGACGCACAACCAGCCGCTCGATATCGGTGTGGAGAATGAATTGAACGCCGCGGCCACTCAGGAGCCGGTGCAACTCATGACAGACCTTTTGGCAATCGGCCGCGCATTCCCCTGGGGTGTAGATCGCACCGGCAATGCGCGGCTGGTGATGCGCGAGCGCGGGCTCTAGGGCGACGCATTCCTGTGCGGTCACTGCCATCTGTTCGGTACCCAGGGCTTTCTGCAAAACCATCTGCCGGCGAGCTGCCGCAAATGAATCGGCATCCGGATACAGAACAAGCTTGCCGCTGGCTGAAAAGTCACAGTCCAGCTGCTCGCGGGAACGCAGCTCTTCGAGGGCAATCCGGCTTTGAGCCGCCAGCGCCAAGAGCTCCAGAGTGGTTTGTTTGGACAGGCTGGAGCGACAGGCTGCCAGAAATTGCAGGATCCATGACCATTGATGCAGGTCGAATTGCGGACGCAGCATCAGCGGTGAATCGCTGGCCAGCAAGAGTCGAGGGAGCTGCTTCCAGAGGGATGGATCGGCCAGCGGTTGCACATAGGCATAGCTGAGTTGAGCTCCGTTGGCTGCACTGGCGCCCTGGCCAGCAGATGCCCGATCAATCACGGTGACCTCAAAGCCTTCGTGATGGAGTCGCCAGGCGGTAGCCAGTCCGACGATTCCCGCGCCCAAGATGCATATCCGCATGAATTTTCCAGGAGTTGCTGGGGATCCTGCCAATGTAGGCTGGGAGGAACATCCTGAAAAATGCCGACTGCGCCAGAGGTCATGACCAAAAATTATGTGCAGCCCTTGGCGCTTCTTGCCCATGAGTTTTGGTTATGGTCCCCTGGGCAATCAGCATCGCGGGATCACATCGGCTTTCCGTACACTGAGCGTCAGGAACACTCGAAATAACGCATGAACGCGACTCGCTTACTCCACCGCCAACTTCAGCGGGTGCCACCGGTAGCCGCCAGCGGCCAGGGTGTCTATTTGACTGACGCCGCGGGCAAGCGGTATCTCGATGCCTCTGGGGGAGCGGCTGTTTCATGCCTTGGGCATGGGCATCCTGAAGTGCTTGCAGCTATGCATGCCCAGATCGACAGCCTAGCCTATGCCCACACCAGCTTTTTCACCACAGAGGTGGCT
>VERU01000098.1 GCA_018882485.1 Rhodoferax sp.
CAACAAGGATGACGGCACGGGCGAGGCGGCGGCCTTTGCAGTCAACGCCGGTATCCCTGTGTTGGCGGCCATCCCGGCGCATGAAGACATCCGGCGCAAGAGTGCGAGCTACGAAATCATTGGCAAGCCCGATGGCGAATGGGGCCCTCTCTTCGCGTCGCTCGCTGCCAACGTGGCGAGTGCACCGCCAGTGCGCCCTCGCCCGCAGACCCAGGACCAGCTGCTCGGACTCTTCAGCAGCGATGTGACGGGTCGGCATGTGGTGCTGGAGCCGGCGACCACTTTCGATATGGTGGGCCGGCATGATGTGGTCAAGCCGTCCCTGGAAGTGGTCTACGACGAAGCCTGATCCATGTCGACGGTCATTCCCATCCACAGTGCTGCATCGGGTTCGCCGGGCGTGGCGCCTGCACCCTCGGACGGCGGGCAGTGTCGCTCCACCGATGAGCAGATGATTGCTGCCGCCCGGGCGGCGGGCAAGGCCGAGGTACTGGCCCGGTTCGAGGCCGATTACCCGCGTGCCGGCAGCGGGCCGCACGATCAGCCGCAGAGCATGTGCCCGGCGTTTGGGTCGCTGCGGGTGGGCCTGCGCATGCGGCGCACCCAGACGATTCTTTCGGGCTCGGCGTGCTGTGTGTACGGACTGACGTTCACCTCCCATTTTTACGGGGCACGGCGCAGCGTGGGCTATGTGCCATTCAATTCCGAGACCCTGGTCACGGGCAAGCTGTTCGAGGACATCCGGGACGCGGTACATCAGCAGGCCGACCCTACCCAGCTGGACGCCCTGGTGGTGATCAACCTGTGTGTGCCCACTGCCAGCGGCGTTCCCCTGCAATTGCTGCCGCGTGAGATCAATGGTGTCCGGGTCATCGGCATTGATGTGCCCGGCTTCGGCGTGCCCACGCACGCCGAAGCCAAGGACGTCCTGGCGGCAGCCATGCTGAAATTCGCGCGGGAGGAGGTGCTGGCCGGACCGGTTCAAGCACCCACGGTGGGGCGCTCCGGCCGACCGGCCATCACGCTGCTGGGCGAGATGTTTCCCGCTGACCCGGTGATCATCGGTCGTCTGCTTGATCCCATGGGACTCGATTGCGGTCAGGTGGTCCCCACAAGGGAATGGCGTGAGCTGTATGCGGCACTCGATGGCGCAGCGGTGGCGGCCATTCATCCCTTCTATACCGCGAGCATCCGGGAATTCCAGGCTGCCGGAAGACCCGTCACGGGCTCGGCGCCGGTCGGGCAGCAAGGGACGGACCAGTGGCTGCAGGCTGTGGGCGAGTTGCTCAATCTGTCCCAGCCTCGCATCGATGAAGCCCGTAACCGCGCTCGTCCAGCCCTTCGCGCAGCGTTGGACCGCAGCCCCATCAAGGGTCGAATCACGCTCAGCGGCTACGAGGGTTCGGAGCTGCTGGTCGCCCGGTTGCTGGTGGAATGCGGCGCCGATGTGCGCTATGTGGGCACGGCATGCCCCGCCACGCCCTGGAACGCCGGTGACGCCGAGTGGTTGCGAGCGCAAGGCGTACATATCCAGTTTCGTGCGTCGCTGGAGCAGGATATCGGCGCCGTCAACGAGTGGCGCCCCGACCTCGCCATAGGAACCACACCTGTGGTTCAGGCCGCCAAGGAGCAGAGCATCCCGGCTGCCTATTTCACCAATCTGATCTCCGCTCGGCCCTTGATGGGGCCCGCCGGTCCCGCTGCGCTGGCCCAGGTCCTGAATGCCGCCCTCGCGAACCGTGCGCGCTTTGATGCCATGAAGGCGTTTTTCGGCAGCACCGGCACCGGCGAGGCTGCGGGGGTCTGGGAGGGTGCCCAGGGGATTCCTCGTGAGCGCCCCGAATTCAAGGCGGAGACTCGTCGCCAGCTGGCGAAGGCGCTCAAGAAGCGCAAAGCCGAGGAGATGATCTGATGCTGGTGCTGGACCACGATCGGGCGGGCGGTTACTGGGGTGCGGTGTATGTGTTCACCGCCATCAAGGGATTGCAGGTGGTGATTGATGGCCCGGTCGGGTGCGAGAACCTGCCTGTCACCTCGGTGCTGCACTACACGGATGCGCTTCCGCCCCATGAACTGCCCATCGTGGTCACCGGGCTGGCGGAGGAGCAACTCGGCCGGGAGGGTACCGAGGGCGCCATGAAGCGTGCGCACGCCGTCCTCGATCCCGATCTGCCCGCCGTCGTGGTGACCGGATCCATCGCTGAAATGATCGGTGGCGGCGTGACGCCGGAGGGCACCAACATCCAGCGATTCCTGCCCCGCACCATTGATGAAGACCAGTGGCAGTGCGCCAACCGGGCCATGTACTGGCTGTGGCAGCAGTACGGTCTGCGTCACGTCCCGACGCGTGAGCGGCGCCCCGGGGAAAAGCCCCGTGTCAACATCATCGGCCCAAGTTACGGAGCCTTCAACTGCCCCAGCGATCTGGCCGAGTTGCGGCGCCTGGTTCAAGGAATAGGGGCCGAGATCAATATGGTCTTTCCCCTGGGAAGCCACCTCGCCGATGTATCCCGGCTGGTCGAGGCCGATGTCAATATCTGCATGTATCGCGAGTTTGGTCGCATGTTGTGTGAGGCGCTGGAGCGCCCTTATCTGCAGGCGCCTATCGGCCTGTTCAGCACGACCGCCTTTTTGCGTGAGCTGGGCAAGTTGCTGGGCCTCGATCCCGAACCATTCATCGAGCGGGAGAAGCACAGCACCATCAAGCCGATCTGGGATCTGTGGCGTTCCGTCACCCAGGACTTTTTTGGCACAGCCAGGTTTGGCGTTGTTGCGAACGAAACCTACACGCGGGGTATCCGGCACTTTCTAGAAGACGAGATGGGGCTGCCGTGTCAGTTCGCAGTAGCCCGTCATGCAGGTGCGAAGACCGACAACGCTGCGGTCCGTCGGCACATTGCGCAAAGCCCCCCTCTGGTTCTGTACGGCAGCTACAACGAGCGGATCTACCTGGCCGAATGCGGTGGCGGCGGTCTGCTCAAGACCACCTTCATTCCCGCCAGTTTTCCCTTGCCGATCGTGCGGCGCCACACCGGCACGCCCTTCATGGGCTATGCGGGTGCCACTTACATCCTGCAGGAGTTCTGCAACGCCCTGTTTGATGCGCTGTTCCACATACTGCCTCTGGGAACCGAACTGGACCGGGGCGAGGCGACGCAGGCCCGGCTGTCGGGCTCCGCGAGCATCCCCTGGGACCCTGAGGCCCAGCAATTGATGGACCGATTCATCGAGGCTCAGCCTGTGCTGGTCCGGATTTCCGCGGCCAAGCAAATGCGAGACCGCGCCGAACGCGACGCCCGTGATAGCGGGCGGGTCAGGGTCGAGGCGGCGAGATTCTCCGAGTTGTTCGGACTGTCGAAGCCCGGGGTTGCTGCATGAAGGCAGTCCCTGGATACCTCACGGTCTGTTCAAGCATCCGGCGCAAGCCGGGTGCCTCTGCGTCGGGCCGGCTCGGCCAGGACGTTTCGTACCGTGCTCCCCGGGGTGCGGAAACCGCCGAGAGGCTTAGCAAGTGAAGGAGTCATCGTATGTCGAATCGGAACTCAGTGTCCGGCCTGACCGACGAGGAAGCCCAGGAGTTTCACCATTACTGGATGCAGGGTCTGGTGGGATTCACGGCAGTCGCCGTGGTCGCCCACATCCTGGTCTGGGCGTGGCGACCCTGGTTCTGAGGCGGTTTCGTTTCACGGATTGAAGGAGCAACTGTCATGAATCACAGGCATCCGGCAGCAACCAGCTGTTTGCGTGCAGACCGTTCGGCGACGTTTCTGGCCATCTTTTCCCTGGCTTTCATCATTCTCTTTGTCTTTGCCGTCGCCGCTTCCGCGGTGGGGCTGGCCTGGAGAACCTTGCTTCCCGGGGCCGAGTATTCCAAAGGCTTCGTCGCGGGTGTGAGCGGGGCGGTTTACACCTTCATGTCGCACATCACATAGGAGCGCACATCATGTGGCGAATTTGGCGTCTTTACGATCCGCTCAGGGCCATGGTGGTCCAGGGCATTTTCCTGTTCGGGCTGGCAGCGATGATTCATCTCATCCTGCTCAGCACCAACAAATTCAACTGGCTCGACGGAGCCAAGAAGCCGGTGGCGGCGACAGCGCAGAACGCGCCGATGCCGCCTGCGACACCCGCGGCCAAGTCCTAGGGTCCGGGGCAGGCGCAGTTTCTGGACCAGATCCAGCACGGTGTCTGCCCTCGTCGTTGAATTACCGTTCTCGCGCGATAGCAATCCGGTGACGAGGAGCCCACGATGGCGATGCTCAATTTTGAAAAAAAATACAGGGTCCGGGGCGGTACGCTGCTGGGCGGTGACCTGTTCGATTTCTGGCTCGGTCCGTTTTACGTGGGATTTTTCGGCGTCACCACGATCTTCTTTGCGGCACTGGGAACAGCGATGATTTTGTGGGGTGCCTCGCAGGGCCCCACCTGGAACATCTGGCAGATCAACATCGCGCCGCCAGATCTGTCGTACGGACTTCGGGTCGCCCCGCTGATGGAGGGCGGCCTGTGGCAATTGATCACCGTGTGCGCGATCGGCGCTTTCGTATCCTGGATGATGCGCGAAGTCGAAATTTGTCGCAAGCTGGGGATGGGGTACCACGTGCCGGCAGCCTTTGGCGTTGCGATACTGGCCTATGTGACGCTCGTGGTGGTTCGTCCGGTTCTCATGGGGGCCTGGGGGCATGGCTTCCCCTACGGCATTTACAGCCACCTCGATTGGGTATCCAACACCGGATACCAGTACCTTCACTTTCACTACAACCCCGCGCACATGCTGGCGGTGAGTTTCTTCTTCGCGACGGTCTTCGCGCTGTCACTGCATGGAGGCCTCATACTTTCCGCGACCAATCCCATGCCCGGCGAGGTGGTCAAGACACCGGAGCACGAGGACACCTTTTTCCGCGACACCATCGGCTATTCCATCGGTACCCTGGGCATTCATCGACTCGGATTGTTCCTGGCTCTGGCAGCGGTTCTCTTCAGTGCCTTGTGCATCGTGCTGAGCGGTCCTTTTTGGAGCCGAAGCTGGCCCGAATGGTGGGGCTGGTGGCTGAACATGCCGATCTGGCACTGATCGCTGGAGATCAAGATGGCGCAATACCAAAATCTTTTCACAACCGTTCAGGCGGTAGGTCCCCTGCATCATGGGGTTGAACTCGGACATGGCAACAGTCCCCGGAGCCTGGAGCCCCGGACCTGGCATCTGTTGGGACGACTGGGGAATGCCCAACTGGGTCCGATCTACCTCGGTGGCCTTGGCATCGCTTCGCTGATGTGCGGAACGGTCGCCTTCGTCATCATCGGACTCAATATGCTCGCCTCCGTGGGTTGGAACCCCATACAGTTCGTTCGGCAGTTGTTCTGGCTCGCGCTGGAGCCACCGCCACCTGGCTATGGGCTGGGCATCCCCCCCCTGAATCAAGGGGGCTGGTGGTTGATCACGGGCGTGTTCCTGACGGCGTCTCTGCTGCTGTGGTGGGCCAGAACCTACCGCCGAGCACGCCAGCTGCAGATGGGGACTCACATACCCTGGGCCTTTGCGGCTGCGATCTGGCTGTTCCTGGTGCTTGGGCTTTTCCGCCCGATCCTGATGGGCTCCTGGGGTGAGGCGGTGCCCTACGGGATCTTCCCGCATCTCGACTGGACGGCGGCGTTTTCGCTGAGATACGGGAATCTCTTTTACAACCCTTTCCATGCGCTGTCGATCGTGTTTCTCTACGGCTCGACGCTGCTCTTTGCCATGCACGGCGCAACGATCCTGGCCGTGACCCGGTTTGGCGGTGAGCGGGAGATCGAACAGATCGTCGACCGAGGCACTGCCTCGGAACGTGCTGCATTGTTCTGGCGCTGGACCATGGGCTTTAACGCAACCATGGAGTCAATACACCGCTGGGCCTGGTGGTTTGCCGTGCTGTGCCCCCTGGTGGGCGGGATCGGGATCCTGCTGACGGGCACCGTGGTTGACAACTGGTACCTGTGGTCGGTCAAGCACGGCGTGGTGCCACCTTATCCCACGGTCTTCCCTGCGGTGATCGATCCCGCGCTGGTTCAAGGAGTAAAGCCATGAGCGGCCTGACTGGCTGGATCACCCAAGCTGCCCGCCTTGGTGCGTTGGCAGGACTCGTGCTTCTGGCTGCCTGTGAACGACCTCCGATGGAGTCCGTACAACACGGATTCCGTGGCACGGCCATGGTGCAGGTGTACAACCCGCGGATCATCGAGGCCAATGCGGATCTTCATCTGGCACCACCCAGCCTGCCCGCAGCAGCTCCGGATGGTCCCAAGGCTTCGCAGGTTTTCAAGAACGTCAAGGTGCTGGGTGACTTGAGCGTGGGTCAGTTCACCCGGATCATGACATCCATGACGGCCTGGGTGTCGCCCCAGGAAGGATGTACCTATTGCCACAACCCTGCCGATTTTGCCGATGACAGCAAATACACCAAAGTCGTTGCCCGGCGCATGGTGGAAATGACCCGGGACATCAACGCGAACTGGAAGCAGCATGTGGCGCAGACGGGTGTCACCTGCTATACCTGTCATCGGGGTAATCCGGTGCCCGCGTCGGTTTGGTTCCGGGCCAACGAAGAGCCGGCGGGCGCCAATTTCATCGGTGACAAGGCGGGACAGAACGATCCTGCAACATCGGTTGGTCTGGCTTCCTTGCCCAATGATCCGTTTACCCCGTTTCTCCTAGGCAGTGAAAATATCCGGGTCAATGGGCCGACGCCACTGGCTTCCGGCCATCGCCAGTCGATCAAGCAGGCCGAGTGGACGTATGGGTTGATGACCCATGTATCGACTTCGCTGGGTGTCAACTGTACCTACTGCCACAACTCGCGATCCTTCCAGAGTTGGGAGGGCTCGCCGCCGCAGAGAGTGACGGCTTGGCATGGCATACGCATGGCGCGTGAGCTCAACAACAAGTACCTTGAGCCTCTGGCCGACACCTTCCCGGTTCATCGCAAGGGTGAACTGGGCGATGTCGCCAAGGCCAATTGCGCCACGTGCCATCAGGGTGCCTACAAGCCCCTGAACGGCGCCGCCATGGCCAGGGACTACCCTGAACTCGCGGCAGCCCTGGCCGCCGGTGCCAAGGCCACCTCGCCCTAGGCGAGGGTGGGTCTCCACACCGGGACTGCTGTGACTTCGGGCACCGTGGCTGTCGACGTCCTGTCCGGGGTGGTGGTGATCCTGCTGGTGGATTACCTCCGGCAGCATCGTGCATGGGGTTGGTTGCAACTGGTACGCGGCTCGTCTGCCCTGGATGCTCCTCCGGGACTGCGGTTTGCCAAGGTGATGGGCAGCGGTCAGGGCGGAGGCTTTGGGTTGCGGCCGAGTGCCACCCACCAGGGACTGGTCTGCGTCTTCAATGATCGCGGTTCGGCAGAGCGGTTCTGCAGCGGGGCCGGTGCGCGTGCATTCATCGATCGGGCCCGCGAACACTGGATGGGCATGTTGGATGTCACCTCATCCCGAGGTGCCTGGGATCAGCACACCTGGGCGGTCAGCCCTGACCTGGAGGGACTGGGTGGCATCTCCTCGGTTGCAGGGCCGGGTCCCGTGGCCTCGTTGACCCGGGCCAGCATCCGTCCGAGTTCCGTCATGGCATTTTGGCGCCATGCCCCCGCCGCGCAGGCTGATTTGGCGACCGCTCCAGGTTGCGAACTGGCGGTCGGGCTGGGTGAAGCGCCGCTGGTCCGCCAGTGCACCTTCAGTCTCTGGGAGGACGAGGACTCGATGGTTCGTTACGCCCATACGGGCGCTCATCGACGCGCTGTTGCATCGGCTTATCGCCATGAGTTTTTCAGTGAGTCCATGTTTGTTCGGATGCGTGTGTTGGCAATGGAAGGTCAGTGGCAGGGTCGCGCCTTCAAGCTGATGCCGGGAGAGCTTCGTGGCTGAGCGCCAGACGGTGGTGGTCGGTGCGGGTATCGGTGGCCTGGTC
>VERU01000592.1 GCA_018882485.1 Rhodoferax sp.
GTGCAGGAGTCCGTGAGGCGCCAGTCGATGGCGGTCAGGCCGGTGGTGGCCGGGAATCCCAGCCAGGTCGCCTGCACCGGTGCCGGCTTGCGCGCCATCGCGCCCAGTCCGCTGGCGGCGGTGTGGCCGGCCAGGTCGATCAGGATGTCGATGTCCAGCGCCTTCAGGCGCTCGAACAGGGTGCCGTCATCCAGCCCATTCAAGGCATGGAACTCGTCGCAATGGCGGCGCACCCGTTGGGTCACCAGGTGATCGGCACTTTGCAGGTAGAGCGCCACCACCTCGAACTGGTTGCGGTCCAGGTGCGGCAGCAGTCCTTCCACGAAATACATGACGGAGTGGGCATTGAAGTCGGGGGAGAGAAACCCCACGCGCAGCCGGCGATGCGGATCGGCGTTGTGGTTCTCGAAGCGAGGCCAGGATGCCTTGTAGGGATCCTCGGACTGCATGGCGAACTCGCGGGCCACCTGCTTCATGTCCATCGCGGTCACGTCGGGCATGGACAGCATGAACAAGAGCTGGTTCATGTAGGGGACGGTCCATGTCGGATCCAGCCGGATGGCCTCGCGCACGGCGGCCATGGCTTCGTCCATGCGGCCGAGGTCGCGCAGGTTGATGGCGAGGTTGTTGGTGGCGACCTGCCGACTCTTGTTGTCCATGGGCATGGCCAGCACGGTCGCCGCTGCCTCGATGGCTTCTTCGTGCCGACCGGTGAGGTAACAGGCGCTCAGCAGAATCACCCATCCCTTCACGATCGAGGGTGCTGCGACGGTGGCCCGTTTGCTCAGTTCGTAGGCCCGGTCATGGTCCATCTGCCGGGCCGCCAGGTCAGCGCCATTGACCAGCACCACCGGATCGTTCGGATACACGGCCAGCGCCTGGTCGAAGGCCTCGCGCGCTTGTTCCAGGTCTCCCAGAGCGGCCAAGGCCGTGCCCAGGTAGCGGTGGGCGAAGGCGTCCGAGTCGTCGCGTGTGAGCCGTTGCAGGCAGAACTTCCGGACGGCCGGCCAGTCGCCACGGTCCAGTGCCTTGCGCCCGGCGCGGGTCTCGGGGCTGCGGATCAGGCTCAGATCTGCGATGGCAGGGGCAGGACCGGGTGGCAAGGTGGACTGGGTGGCGTGCATAGGGACTCGTTGGATGGTGGCTGGTAGCTGAACCTGGCCGGGCGGCCTGCAGGACGGGTGACCCGCTTCCGGTCATGCGCAGGGATTCTGGCGTGGGCAGCAGGGGGCCAAACCGCAGAATTGGCCGGAAATCCCCCCTTTTCATCGGCCATTGCCTGGCGTGGCTTGATTTGAGAATTGCGTCACTGCGAGTCCCAGCCCCCCAGGTGAAGGCTCGTCGTCCGGCAGGCAGTTGAGTCGATTCGGATTGCCCCGGTCAAGGTGTCGGGTCTGCAGCGCAGCCAGATGTGCCACAGGCTCAGCACCGGGATTGGCAGCAATGCCGGATTTTTCAATCATTTGTGGAGTAGACGATGGCTTCAATGATCAACACGAACATCAGTTCGCTCAATGCCCAACGGGCCCTCAGCCAGTCCCAGGCCTCGCTGGGTGTCTCCATGGCCCGCCTGTCCTCCGGTCTGCGCATCAACAGCGCGAAGGACGATGCCGCCGGTCTGGCCATCACCGAGCGCATGACCTCCCAGGTGCGCGGCCTGAATCAGGCGGCCCGCAATGCCAATGACGGCATCTCGCTGGCGCAGACGGCTGAAGGTGCGCTGGGGTCGGCCAGCTCGATCCTGCAGCGGGTGCGGGAACTTGCGGTGCAGGCGGCCAATGCCACCAACTCCTCCAGCGACCGTCAGGCCCTGAACAACGAAATGAACCAGCTCAC
>VERU01000593.1 GCA_018882485.1 Rhodoferax sp.
GCCAGTGTCACGAAGGCCGCGTAGGCCCCGGTCAACAAGTCCCAGGCGGGCAGCACATGGTTGACCGGTTCAGCGTCATTGGAACTACTGCCGGTCATGTAGGGCAAGCCCAGGCTCGCATTGACCGTGTAGTCGACGGCCGACTCCCCATCGCTCCACCCCATCACGCGGACCGTGATCAGATCCGCGCGGCGCTGAGACAGTGCCTCATGAGAAAGGAACCCCGTCCGTGGAAAATTGGTGACCAGGATGCCGGCATCGGCCCCGGGGGCGGTGATCAGGTCGACGATCAACTGGCGACCCCGCTTGCTGGAGAAGTCGATGGCAATCGACTGCTTGCCCTTCTGCAGGCCCTCCCAGTAGTAGCTGTGGCCCCGGTCGGAAATGGGCCAGCGGTGAAAGTCGGGCCCGCCACCGATGGGGTCGATGCGGATCACTTCGGCGCCCAGTTGCTGAAGATGCAAGGCACAGGACGGAGCGGCGATGAAGGATGCGCATTCGATGATGCGCAGACCGGTCAGCAAGGGGTACATGGGTTTATGCGTTTTGGGGAAGAAGGACTTTCGCCATCGCATGGCTGCAATGGCCTTGGAGTGCCGGAGCTGCGCGAACATCAACTGCCTGCGTCCCCCGCGATTGTCGGGGTGTTCATGAACTTCGTCCCAACACCATGACACATACCTCCATGACCCCAAGAATCACGCCCGAAATCCTGGCCGATCTGTGCACCTGGGAGGGCCGCAGCGAGAGCCGTGAAGAAGTTCTTTGTTCGGCGCCGGCAGGCGCCCTGGCGGCGACGCTGGACCGGCCGGACCTGATGGAGGGGCAGTCGTCGACCTTGCCGCCGCTATGGCACTGGTTGTACTTTCTGCCGCAGGCACCGCAATCGGAACTCGGTGCGGACGGTCATCCGCGCACCGGCGGATTCCTGCCGCCGGTGCCATTGCCGCGACGCATGTGGGCCGGTGGACGGATCACCTGGCATGCGCCGATCCAGCTGGGTGAGCGGCTACGCAAGACCACGACCATCGTGTCGGTCAGACACAAGTCGGGGCGCAGTGGTGATCTGGTGTTTCTGGTGCTGCGGCATGTGTTCACGCGGGCGCACGGCGTGAGTTTGATCACTGAGGAACAGGACCTTGTCTACCGCGCGCCGGCGCAACCCGGTGACCCGGCGCCGCAACCCCAGGCCGCGACCGCAGATGCGATGTGGTCGCGCACCATCGTGCCCGATCCGGTGCTGCTGTTCCGCTATTCAGCCTTGACCTTCAATGGCCACCGCATTCATTACGACCGTCCCTATGCCACTGATGTGGAGGGCTACGGCGGCTTGGTCGTGCACGGGCCATTGATTGCCACCTTGCTGGCCGACCTGGTCTCGCGTGAACTGTCGGGTGCGCAGTTGCGGTCATTCAGCTTCCGAGCCGTTCGCCCGCTTTTGGACCTCAATGCCTTCCAACTATGCGGAAAACTTGCACGTGACGGAAAGCAGGTAGAGCTATGGTCGCGTGACCATGAGGGGTGGCTGACGATGCAGGCGCAGGCGGCGCTTGAATGAGGGGGTGCACCGGAGGGCTTGGGCCCCGTGCGCTGGCAGATTCCTCCGCCATAGGCTGCCCGTTCAAATCGTGGGAAGAAACATGGGCAAAAAAGGGAAACGGACCGCAAAGGCCCGTGCTTCCTGTATTCCAGGCGGACCGGTTGCGAGTTGCCCATGGTCTGCCGGCAAAGCAGCCGAACTAGGCAATTGATGCTTTGATGCTGGCACCTCAGCCAGACCATTTGGATGAGCGGGCGCACGAGTCGAGCCTGAGCGTGGCGAATGCCTCATGGC
>VERU01000099.1 GCA_018882485.1 Rhodoferax sp.
GCACCACGGCTTCGGTGCGGCCCGGCCACTCGTCCACATCGCGGCCGCATTCGGCCGCCACCCGCCACTTGAAGGCGTCGAAGCCGTCGCGGTCGCGCAGGGCCACCAGCCGTGCCGCCTCGTCCTCGGGGGTGATGTCGCGCTTCATGGACGAGGCGTAGGCGCGCAGCGGACCAGGCCGTCCCCCCAGCAGCTCGACCACCGGCTTGCGTTCGACGCGCCCGCGCAGGTCCCACATCGCGGTGTCGAGTCCGGCCATGGCGCGGCAGCGGTAGCTGCCCGGGTATTTGTGCTCGCGCTCCTCGATGCGGCGCAGCAGGCCGTCGATGTCGAAGGCATCCGCGCCCAGCGCCCAGGGCGCAACCTGGCGATGAAAGATGGTGGCGCTGATGTCGGCGTTGTAGGTCGAGACCTGGCCCCAGCCGATGCGGCCGCTGGCCGTGGTGAGCCGGACAAAGCCGACGAATTCGTTGCTGAAGGTTTCGAGTTTGGCGATGGTGTCCATGCGTCGGTCTCCGGGTTGGGGCCTCATTCGGTCAGCAGGAATTCGGCCGCGCGCACCCCCACCAGGATGGACGGTGCGCCGGTGTTGGCCGAAGTGATGTTGGGGAACACCGAGGCGTCAGCCACCCGCAGCCCCTGCACGCCATGCACCCGCAAGGTGGCGTCGACCACGCCGCCGGCCGCCTCGGGCGCCATGCGGCAGGTGCCGCAGGCATGGTAGACCGTGCCGCTGCGGGCGCGAAAGTCCTCGATGACGTCGGCATCGCCGAGGCGGGCCGGATCGACCTCGGGTGGCGCGGCGATCAGCCCGCGCAGCGCCTGCGTCTCCTGCAGCCGACCGATCAGGCGCGCACCGGCCAGCGCGTCGGCCTGGTCCTGCGCGCTGGCCAGGTAGTTGGGCTGGATACGCGGCGCCACCGCAGGGTCGGGTGAGGCGATGTCGATGCGGCCAAGGCTGGTGGGCCGGCAACTGTTGAAACCCATGATGAAACCGGGATGACGGTCCGGGCGCATGAGCGGGCGCCGATCCACGTAGGTGGTGGAGTAGCTCAAAGGATTGAAGTACAGCTGGATGTCGGGCCGGTCCAACCCGGCCGACGATCGCACCAGTCCGCCCATCTGGTTGACGCTCAGGCTCAAGGGGCCGCGACGCGACAGCAGGAACTGCAGGCCGGCACGCAGGCGCCCGGGCCAGGTGCCCAGCACCTGGTTCAGGGTGGGCTCGCTGGCGCGGTAGAAGTAGCTGATACCCAGGTGGTCCTGCAGCGCGCCACCGACAGCCGGGTTGTGCTGCACCAGCTCGATGCCCAGGCGCTGCAGCAGGGGCCCGGGACCGATGCCCGAGAGCTGCAGCAGCTGCGGCGTATTGACCGCGCCGGCCGCCAGCACGACACCGGCCCGGGCCCGGTAGCGACGGCGTTGCCCATCCTGCAGCACCTCCAGGCCCACGGCACGCCGGCCTTCGAACAGAACGCGTTGCGCCAGCACACCGGTGCGCACCACCAGGTTGGAGCGCCCCAGCGCCGGGTGCAGAAACGCGTCGGCGGAGGAGCAACGCAGGCCGGCCCGGGTGGTGATGGGGTAGGCGGCCACGCCCTCGGGCTGGGCGCCATTGAGGTTGGCCGTGGCAGGCAGGCCCAGTTCGCGCGCCGCCGCCAGGTAGTGGCGCTTGAGCGGGTGGTATTCGGCGCTGCGGTCCGAGACCCAGAGCGGCCCGTTGCCGGTTTCGCGCCCCTGCGCATCGATCTGGCGCTCGATGCGCCGGTAGACCGGCTCGACCTCGGACCAGCCCCAGCCCGGGTTGCCGGCGGTGCGCCAGTCTTCGTAGTCGGTGGGCAGGCCCCGACAGTACACCATGGCGTTGATGGAACTGGATCCCCCCAGCACCTTGCCGCGCGGCCAGTACGAGGTGCGTCCGCCCAGGCCTTCGTCGGCCTCGGTCTGGTAGCGCCAGTTCACCTGGCGGTCGTAGAAGGTCTTGCCATAGCCGATGGGCGTGCGGATCCAGAAGCGCCGGTCGCTGCCGCCGGCCTCCAGCAGCAGGACGCGGCGGCGTTCATCCGCACTCAGGCCGGCCGCCACCGCACAACCGGCAGAGCCGGCACCCACAACAATATGGTCGAACTCGGGGTCCATGAACGGATAGGGGATACGCGGCCTGCACACCTATGATGAGGGCCCGACGATAACCGACACCGGAGCCTCTGGCATGCCCAGCGCTGACGAATCCGTCCGCCGAACGGCGGTCGACACCCACCCACCCAGCCACGCCGGGCAGCGGGTGCTGATCACCGCCGCGGCCAGCGGCATCGGACGGGTGGCCGCAAGCGCCTACGCCGCTGCCGGCGCTCGGGTCTACATCTGCGACCTGGACGCCGAGGCACTGGCGCGCACGCTGGCCGACGAGACCGCCTGGGGCGGCTCGGTGTGCGATGTGGCCGATGAAAGCTCGGTCGCCGCCTTGTTTCGCGCGGCCGAACGGCATCTCGGGGGGCTGGACATCCTGGTGAACAACGCCGGCACCGCCGGCCCCACGTCTGCGGTGGCGGACATGGACTTCGCCGGCTGGAAGCGCTGCCTGGCGGTCAACCTGGACAGCGTCTTCCTGTGCGCGCGCGCCGCCGTGCCGCTGCTGCGCCGCCAGGGCGGGGGGTCCATCGTGAACCTGTCGTCCACCGGCGGCCTGTTCGGCTACCCGCACCGCGCGCCCTACGCGGCGGCCAAGTGGGCGATCCGCGGCCTGACCCGGACGCTGGCCCAGGAACTCGGTCCGCTCGGCATCCGGGTCAACTGCATCTGCCCCGGTTCGGTCGAGGGCGAGCGCATCGAGCGGGTGATCGCCGCCGAGGCCGCCCAGACCGGCCAGACGCCGCAGGCGGTACGCGAACGCTGGACGGCCGGCATTTCGCTGGGCTGCTTCGTCACGCCGCAGGACATCGCCCACACCCTGCTGTTCCTGACTTCGGCCGGCGGGGCCCGCATTTCAGGGCAGGACATCACGGTGGACGGCCATACCGAGACGCTGTAGGCCGACCCGGGCGCACCCTGGGTGCTGCCGATAATGTCCCGCATGGACGCCCTGCTGACCCTGCCTCAACTCTCCTCCTTCCTGCTGACGGCGCTGCTGCTGGCGCTGGCACCCGGGCCGGACAACCTGATGGTGCTCAGCCTGGGCATGTCGCAGGGCCGGCGCCCGGGCATCGCGTTCGGACTGGGCTGCGCGCTGGGTTGCCTGAGCCACACCCTGCTGGCGGCACTGGGCGTGAGCGCCCTGATCGCGGCCTCGCCCACGGCGTTCCAGGCGCTGCGGCTGGCCGGGGGTCTCTACCTGCTGTGGCTGGGGGTGCAGGCCCTGCGCCAGGCCCGGCCGCTGGGCGCACCGGCGGCCGGCGGTGGCGCCACGGTGGCACCGCTGCGGCTGCTGCTGCGCGGCGTGCTGGCCAATGCCATCAATCCCAAGGTGATCCTGTTCTTTCTGGCCCTGCTGCCACAGTTCGTGGTCGGCGAGCGCGGCCAGGTCGGCCTGCAGATCGGGCTACTGGGTCTGCTGTTCACGCTGACCTCGGGTCTGGTGTTTGCCGCCATCGGCTGGTGGGCCGGCGGTCTGGGCGACTGGTTGACGCGCCGTCCCGGCATCGGCGCCTGGCTGGACCGGGCCGCCGGCGGGGTGTTCATCGCCCTCGGTCTGCGCCTGATGTTGGGTGATTAAATCGGGGTCTAAGCCCCGATTTATAAGGCTTTTCAGCTATTCATTTTGTAGCTGTTCCGGTGCGGGTGGCGGTGGGGACACGGGAGCCGGTTGGGCATCGGCCAGCGCATCGACCTCGCGGCACAGCCGCTGCAGGGCCGGGGCAATGCGCACCGGGTCGCGGGCCACGGGCTGCAGGTCCCGCCAGGCTGGCGGCAGGCGCTGCAGTTCCATGGCCGCATGGGCCCGCAGGGCCTCCAGATCGGGCGAAGGCATCAGCCGGCGGCCGGCCCGCATCACCGGCTGCAGCAGGGGCCGGCCCGGACAGGGGTCCTGCAGCGTGGTGAGCACATCGCCCGCCAGCTGGCCGGCGGCGTCCAGACTGCGGTACACCTGCTTGGCGCCAGGCCAGGTGGCCTTGCCCTCGGAGCGCTTGCGCTTCGGGCGTCCGCCATAAGCCTGCAGTTTGTAGGCGCAGTCCAGCCAGGGCTGGTCGTCCGAGGTGCACAGGCGGGTGCCGACACCGAATCCGTCGATGGGAGCCGCCCCGGCCACCAGCCCGGCCACGCTGTGCTCGTCCAGGCTGCCGCTGGCAAAGATGCGGACCTGCTGCAGCCCGCCCTGGTCCAGGATGGCCCGCACCCGCCGCGCCAGCTCTCCCAGGTTTCCGCTGTCGATGCGCACCGCCCGGACCACGATGCCATCGGCGGCGAGCCGGTGCACCAGCGGCACCAGCCGGCGGGCGGCGGCCTCGGTGTCGAAGGTGTCGATCAGCAGCGTCGCGGCCTGCGGGCAGGCCCGGGCGTAGGCGTCGAAGGCGGCGTTTTCGCTGTCGTGCACCTGCACATACGAGTGGGCCATGGTGCCGGCCAGCGGGATGCCCCAGCGCAGGCCGGCTGGCACGGCAGAGGTGGCATCGAAGCCCGCCAGGTAGCTGGCACGCGCGCCCAGCAGGCCGGCCTCGGCGCCATGGGCCCGCCGCAGTCCGAAATCGACCAGTTCACGGCCCGGGGCGGCCAGCCGCACCCGCGCGGCCTTGGACGCCACCAGCGTCTGGAACTGCAGCAGGTTGATGATGCGCGTCTCGACCAGTTGCGCCTGCGGCAGCGGCGCGGTCACGCGCAGGATCGGCTCGTGGGCAAAGAACACGGTGCCTTCGGGCATGGCATCGACATCCCCCGCAAAGCGCAGCCCGCGCAGGGCGGCCAGGAAGGCGCCGTCGAAGCGACCGCTGCGCTGCAAGGCGGCCCACTCGGCATCGTCGAGCCGCAGGTGTTCCAGGTAGTCCAGCACCTGCTCCAGGCCGGCGGCCAGCAGAAACTGGCGCTGCGCAGGAAGCCGACGCACAAAGAACTCGAACACGGCGATGTCGGTCAGGCCCTCGGCCAGGTAGGCCTGCAACATGGTCAGCTGGTACCAGTCGGTCAGCAGCAGCTCACCGGCCGGCCCGGCCGCCCGGTCCGGGGCGATTGAGGGTTCGAACATCGCGTCTCCAGGTCGTCAGTCGGCCGCTTGCACGGCATGGCCGGCACGCTGGGCGGCCGGTGAGTAGCTCTGGCGCAGCGCCGTCAGCCTTGCCAGCCGCTCGCCCACCCGCGCATGGACAGCGCCCGCCGGCGGTGCGCTGCCGGTCATGGCGCCCGTCAGCAGTTCCAGCGCCCCGTCCACATGGTCAACCGGATACACCGCAAAGCGGCGCTCGGCACAGGCGGCCACCACGTCTTCGCGCAGCATGAGGTGCTTGACATTGGCCCGCGGAATCAGCACCCCCTGGGTGCCGTCCAGCCCACGGGCGGCACAGATGTCGTAGAAACCCTCGATCTTCTCGTTGACCGCGCCGATGGCCTGCACCTGCCCGAGCTGGTTGACCGAGCCCGTCACCGCCAGGCCCTGGCGCACCGGCGCGCCGGCCAGGTCGGACAGCAGCGCACACAGCTCGGCCAGCGACGCGCTGTCGCCATCGACCCGGCTGTAGGACTGCTCGAACACCAGGCTGGCCGACAGCGCCAGCGGCTGATCGCGCGCGTAGCGGGCCGCCAAATAGGCCGACAGGATCAGCACCCCCTTGGCATGCACCGGGCCGCTGAGCCGGGCCTCGCGCTCGATGTTGACCATCTCGCCCTCCCCCAGCCGGGTGGTGGCGGTGATGCGCACCGGTTGGGCGAAGGCGAAATCGCCCAGGTCGAACACCGACAGGCCGTTGACCTGGGCGACCGCGCGACCGGAGGTGGCGATCATCAGCGTGCCGCGCAGGATGGCCTCCTGCACCTGGACCCGCAGCCGGTCGCGACGGCCGATCTGCGTGGCGATGGCCTGGCGGACATGGTCGACCGACATCGCGGCGCGCCCGGCCTGCCGGGCCCAGAAGTCGGCCTCGCGCAGCAGGTCGGCCAGGCTGCGCATGTGGGTCGACAGGCGCTGTGCATCGCCCGCCAGCCGGGCGCTGTGGTCGATCACCCGCGCCACCGCAGCCCGATCCAGCGGCAGCAGATGCTCGCGCACCGCCAGCGTGGCCATCAGGCGGGCGTATTGCAGGTGGCTGTCGGGCGTGCGCTCGATCCGGTCCTCGAAATCGGCGGCCACCTTGAACAGTTCGCCGAAATCCGGGTCGACCTGCTGCAGCAGGTAGTACACCCAGCGCTCGCCGAACAGCACGATCTTGACATCCAGCGGCACGGGCTGTGGCTCCAGCGATACCGTGCTGACCAGGCTGACCATCTGACCCAGCGACTCGATGCGGATCTGGCGGGACTGCAGGGCGCGCTTGAGGCCCTCCCAGGCGAAGGGCTGCATCAGCACCTTGCGGGCATCCAGCAGCAGGTAGCCGCCGTTGGCACGGTGCAGTGCGCCAGGCTTGATGAGTGTGAAGTCGGTCACCAGTGCGCCCAGCTGTGCGATGTGCTCGACCCGTCCGAGCAGGTGGGCGTAGGTGGGGTTGTCTTCGGTCACCAGGGGCGGGCCGTCGCCATCGGCATGGCTGACCAGCAGGTTCACCTGGTAGCGGTGGAAGCTCTCGCGGGCCACCAGCCGCAGACCGGCGATGCTGACCGTCTCCTCCGGCTTGCGGAAATCGTCCGCCCGCTCCACCACGTCGCGCTGCACCGCCTGCAGGTGTTCGAGGATCTCGGGCAGATCGGCAAAACGCCGGGACAGCTCGTCCATGCCCGGCCGCACGGTCGCCAGCGTGGTGTCCTGATTGAGTTGGCGCATCTTCGCGTTGCGCTCCTTCCACCACTGAGGGATCTGCGCGAGCAGCAGGGTCAGCTTCTGCTGCAGCGCATCGATGCGCTGATCGATCTGCTCCCGCTGATCCTGCGGCAGCCGCTCGTAGGCCGCCGGCGGCAGCACCTCTTCACCCTGCGCCGGTGCAAAGCCGAAGCCGGCCGGGGTGCGCAGCAGCAGGATCTGCTGCTGCGCCGCCTCCGCGCCCAGCGCCTTGAGCGCCTGCTCCTGCTGCTGCTCGAAACGCTGCTGGATGGCGGCGGCCTTGGAGCGGTAGGCTTCGCCGTCGAACAGGGCCGGAATGGCGCTGCGCAGCTCGTCCACCCAATGCGCCAGGGCGTCGCGCAGCACGGGGCCGCGGCCACCCGGCAGGCGCACGGCCCGCGGGCGGTGCGGCTCGCTGAAATTGTGCAGGTAGCACCAGTCGGCATGCGCTGCGGCCGGTCCTGCGTCGCCGCGAGCCAGCAGCTCGCGCACCAGGCTGCGCTTGCCCACGCCAGCCGGCCCCAGCACGAACAGGTTGTAACCCTCCTGCCGGATACCGACCCCGAAACGCAGCGCGTCCACGGCGCGGGTCTGGCCGATCAAGCCAGGCAGGGCCTCCAGCTCGGCGGTCGTTTCAAAACCGAATTCGGCGGGATCGCAGGCTGGCCGCAGCTGGCCCGGAGTCAGGGCGGCTGCGAACCCGCCGTCCGCAGACCCGGCAGGCCCGGCCAGCGGCGGGGCCGGGTTCGCCGCATTCAGCAACAGCACGGCCCGGCAACGCAGGATGGAGAATGGATCGGCAGCATGCCCGCACTCTAGGCGCGCCGCGATGGAGGGTACTTGCGCTTTCTCAGTCATCCCTCCCACCCGGTCCGCGCAGCGCGGGAAAGAGCCCATCGGGCGCGCTCGGCGGCCCTGATAATGGCCGTTGAAAGACTCCCCCGACCCTCTGCCCTCTGCCCTCTGCCCTCTGCCCTCCGCACCCCGCACCCCTATCCCCCCTACTCCCACGGATCGACCA
>VERU01000594.1 GCA_018882485.1 Rhodoferax sp.
GCCCGCCGCAGTGCGCGATCAGCGCGCCCTGACACCACAGCCCCACGCCCTCACCGCCGCCCTCGCCGTACTTCCAGCGGTACCAGGCGGCATCGACCGCACTGCCGAACACCGCCCGGTGCAGCCCCAGCAGCGCCGGCGCATCGGCCGGGCCCAGGTCGCGCAGCGTCATCGGCTCGCCGGCCACCCGCAGCGTCTCGAACACCGGCCCGCTCATGGCGGCAACCACTCGTGCGGCAGCGACACCACCCCCTGCTCCAGCCCCTGCTGCGTCACCTCCAGCAGCAGGCTGCGCATCACCAGCTCGTAGGGATGCAGCCCGTCTTCCGAGGTCAGAAAGGTCGTCACCTCGTAGCGGCCCTTGAGCAGCGGCAGCGCCGCAAAGCGCAGGCGCGCCCGGCCCCGGCCCTGCGCGTCCACCCGCAGCGTCACCCCGTCGTTGACCGAAATCGCGCTGCACACCGTGCGCCCCGCGCTGTCCGAGAACCCGAACGCCACCCCCGGGGCCGGCAGCGCCGGGTCGATGGCGAAATCCACCTCCAGCAGCAGGTCCGAGCGCCCCGAGCGCAACGCCAGCGCCTGCCCCGGCCCGCCATCGGTGCGCACCCCATCGGCTTCGGCAATCACCCTCAAAATGCGCCCGGACCCTTGTGGAGTCTGGATAGTTTGCTCTGTATTTGGTAGCACCCCGGGCGCTGCGCCGGCGCCCGCCGGCGCCTCCAGGCTGGCCGCGTAGGCGCTGGTCACCGCGGCCGCCGGCCCCTGCAGCCGCACCCGGCCCGACTCGATCCACAGCGCCCGCGAGCACAGCGCCTCCACCTGGTACATCGAGTGCGAGCAGAACAGGATGGTCTTGCCCGCATCCTTGAGCCGCATGATGCGGTCGAAGGACTTGCGCGCAAACGCCCCGTCGCCCACCGACAGCGCCTCGTCGATCACCAGGATGTCGGGCTCCACGCTGGTGGCCACCGCAAAGGCCAGCCGCATGAACATCCCGCTCGAATAGGTCTTGACCGGCTGGTGGATGAAATCGCCGATATCGGCAAACGCCAGGATCTCGGGCAGCCGCTGCTGCACCTCCTGGCGCGTCAGCCCCAGAATGGCCGCGTTCATGTGCACGTTCTCCAGCCCCGTGAAGTCCGGGCTGAAACCCCCGCCCAGCTCCAGCAGCGCCGCCACCCGGCCCCGCACCGCCAGCGTGCCCGTGCTGGGCGCCAGCGTGCCGCACACCAGCTGCAGCAGCGTGGACTTGCCCGCCCCGTTGCGCCCCACCAGCCCCACCACTTCGCCCGGGTAAACCGTCAGGTCCACCTCGCGCAGCGCCTGGAACTCGCGGCCCCAGCGGGCCCCGCTGCGGCGCCAGCGCCCCAGCAGCAACTGCAGCAGCCGGTCGGCCGGCCGCTCGAACAGCTGGTAGCTCTTGCCCAGCCCGCGCGCCTCGATGGCCGGCAAAGCCTCAGACGACATCGGCAAACCCCCGCCGCGCCGCCCTGAAAAACGCCGCCCCCAGCAGCGCCAGCCCGCAGCAGGCCAGCCCGTCGAGCGCCAGCGCGCCCCAGTCGGGCCAGCGCCCCAGCAGCAGCACATCGCGGGTGCCCGTGATCACCGCCGCCAGCGGATTGAGCCCCATCCAGTCGCGCCAGGGCGCGGGCAGCGCCTCCACCGGAAAGAAGATCGGGCTCAGGAACATCAGCAGGCTGGTCAGCATCGTCACCACCTGCTCGGTGTCGCGCACATAGGTGCCCAGCCCCGCCAGCAGCCAGCCCAGGCCCAGCACCAGCGGCAGCAGCGGCAGCCACACCAGCGGCAGCGCCAGCGCCGTGG
>VERU01000100.1 GCA_018882485.1 Rhodoferax sp.
GCCATCGAGGATGCGCACGCATTGGGCCTGTGTCTGGCGGACCGGGGGCTTGCGCCTGCGGCTCTGGAGCACTATGCCGCTCTGCGCTGGCGGCGCAACGCCCGGGTCCAGGCGCGGGCCCTGCGCAACGGCCGGATTTTCCACCTGGGCGCTCCACTGGCCTGGGGGCGCGATGCCGCCCTGCGCCTGGGGGGCCCGCGTCTGCTCGATCTGCCCTGGTTGTACCGGGGCGAGGGCCGTGTCTAGAGCGCGGTTCGAAGCGTCCAGATTTCGGGGAACAACACCACGTCCAGCATCTTGCGCAGGTAGCCGACTCCGCTGGTGCCGCCGGTGCCGCGCTTGAAGCCGATGACCCGCTCCACCGTGGTGACATGGCGAAAACGCCAGAGCCGGAAGGCGTCTTCCAGGTCGGTCAGTTCCTCGCCCAGCTGGTAGAGGTCCCAGTGCGCCTGGGGCCGGCGGTACACCGTCAGCCAGGCCGCCTCCACGCCAGGGTCGGCGCTGTAGGGCCGGGTCCAGTCGCGCTCCGTGTGGCTGGCCGGAACCGGCAGGCCGCGCCGGGCCATCAGGCGCAGCGCCTCGTCGTACAGGGACGGCGCCTCGTAGGCTGCGCGCACCCGGGCCAGCCACTCGGGCCGGTGCGCGTGGGGCTTGAGCATGGCGGCGTTCTTGTTGCCCATGGCGAATTCGATGCAGCGGTACTGGGCGCTCTGGAAACCGCTGGATTGCGCCAGGTAGGGCCGGATCGCGCTGTACTCGGGCGGCGTCATGGTGGCCAGCACATCCCAGGCGTGAACCAGCTGTTCCATGATGCGGCTCACGCGCGCCAGCATCTTGAAGGCGGCCGGCAACTCGTCGCCCGCCACCGCAGCGATGGCGGCATGCAGTTCGTGCAACATCAGCTTCATCCACAGCTCGCTGGTCTGGTGCTGCACGATGAAGAGCATCTCATTGTGGTCGGGCGACAGCGGGTGCTGGGCATCCAGGATGCGGTCCAGGTGCAGGTAGTCGCCGTAGCTCATGGACTGGCTGAAGTCCAGCTGGGCCCGCTCCTGGGCCACGATGCGTTCGGTTTCGCTCATGGGTCGACTCCGGTTCAGGTCACCGCCTTCTGGCGGTTGAATTCGGGGCGTCGCCATTCCTCGCCCTCGAGCACCTGGCGCAGATGGTCCACCGCCCGCCAGACATCGGCATGGCCCACGTACAGCGGAGTGAGGCCGAAACGCAGGATGTCGGGATGCCGAGCGCCGTCACCGGCCCGGAAATCGCCGATGACGCCCCGGGCGATCAGCGCCTGCACGATGGCGTAGGCGCCTTCAGGGCGGGTCAGGCAGATCTGGGAGCCGCGTCGTCCGGCCTCGCGGGGGGTGACCAGGCTCAGGCCGTGGCCGGCGCAGCGGGCATCGACCAGCTCGATGAACAGGTCGCCCAGCGCCAGCGACTTCTGCCGCAGGGCCGCCATACCACCCAGCGGTTGGGCGGCGGCAAAGGTGTCCAGCCCGCAGGCCAGGGCGCGCAGGCTGAGTATCGGCTGGGTTCCGCACAGGTAGCGCGAGATACCCGGCGCAGGGCGGTAGTCGGGCGTGAAGGCGAAGGGCGCCGCGTGCCCCCACCAGCCGGCCAGCGGTTGCCAGAATCGTTCGGCATGCCGGGGATGCACCCAGACGAAGGCCGGCGCGCCGGGGCCGCCGTTGAGGTACTTGTAGCCGCAGCCCACGGCGAAGTCGGCGCCATCCTGCCCCAGCGCCAGCGTGACGGCCCCGGCGCTGTGGGACAGGTCCCACACCGTGAGCGCGCCCGCACGGTGGGCGGCGGCACTCAGGGCGGCCATGTCGTGCATTTCGCCGGTGCGGTAGTTCACATGGGTGAGCATCAGCACGGCCAGGTCGCGCGCAGCCTGCGGGGCCAGGGCGGCGGCCAGGTCCTCCGACTCGACCAGGTCCAGGGTGAAGCCGCGCTCCTCGCACAGGGCCTGTGCCACATACAGGTCGGTCGGAAAATTGTTGCGCTCTGAAACGATACGGCGCCTTACGGGGTCTGCATTCTTTGCTATGGAAAACGCAGCGCTCAGCACCTTGTAGAGGTTCACCGAGGTGGAGTCGGTCACCACCAGTTCGCCCGCTCCAGCGCCCACCAGGCTCGC
Organism: Rhodoferax sp.; assembly: GCA_018882485.1. Lineage (GTDB taxonomy): Bacteria > Pseudomonadota > Gammaproteobacteria > Burkholderiales > Burkholderiaceae_C > Rhodoferax. The sequence goes on from VERU01000100.1 coordinate 2,144, forward strand.
GATGCGGTCGCCCAGCACCTGCGGCAGGTCGAACCAGCCGGCGTCGTTCCAGGACCGGATCAGGCCCCGACCCCATTCCTCGGTCACGGTCTGGGCGACCCGTGCGGCCGTGGCGCGGGGCAGGACACCCAGCGAGTTGCCGTCGAGGTAGATCAATTCAGGCGGGATATCGAACAGGTCGCGCAGCGACCGCAGCGGGTCCTGTGCGTCGCGCTGCCGGCAGTCTTCGAGGGTGGGGGCGGTGGTCATGGTCGGGTGCAGGTTGACAAACAAAAAAAGTGGGCTGCCGTCAGGCGCCAGCGCCGCCGCCGGTGTGCGGCGGCAGATCGCGCAGCACGGCCCGCACCGGCGAGGCATCGGCCTGCATCAGTTTCAGTGGCAGCGCGATCAGTTCGTAATCGCCGGCGGGCACGGCATCCAGGCACAGGTTTTCGAGCACCCGCAGACCGCGGCGGCGCAGCACCTGGTGGCTGGGCAGCGTCTTGCTGCTGGGCGGGTCCACGCTCGCACTGTCGATGCCCACCAGACACACCCCGAGATCGGCCAGTCGCTCCAGCGTTTCGGGCGCCCAGGCGGTGAACCCGTCCACCCAGGTCTGCGGCTGGCGCTCGAAGGTCCTGACCAGGATGCGCGGCGGTATCGCGCCTTGCAACGCAGGCGCCAGGTGCTCCCAATGCAGCAAGGGACCCGCGGCGAGCGCATGGACCACGCGGCAGGGGCCGAGGTAGGGCGCCAGGTCCAGGGCACCGATGGGCTGGCCTGCCGGGTCGTAATGCAGGGGGGCGTCGGCATGGGCGCCCACATGGGGCGTCAGAGTGATGGCGCTCACATTGACGGGGCAGCCCGGGCCGATGGCGGCTGCCCATTGCTGGCTGTAGCGCGTGTCGCCCGGAAACACCGGGGCGTCGGGATGGATGGGCGGCGAAATGTCGTACAGGCGGGGCATGGTGCGCCGCATTGTGGTGGCCCTGCGTCGCCTGTGGTGTCGGGTTTTTCCAACGAATCGCCAAATTGTTGAGGTCTAAAGCAGTTCGGGCTCCAGCGGCGGCAGGTGGTGGCGCGCGCGAGCCCGCCCGCAGGCCTCGCTGCCGGCCTCGAACTCGCGGCAGGGCGAGGGGCGCCACTCGTAGATGGCGCAACCGACACGCTGTCCGACCGTGCCCGTCAGCGCGGCGCAGCGGATGGGTACATGATCGGTGCCGCGCATGCGCACCATGCTGCCGTTGACCTCGACCGTCAGGCCCGGCGGAACCCGGCCGCCCAGGCCGTCCAGCTCGTAGACGGCAAAGTCCACCCGGAAGCAGGCACAGCAGGCGCCGCAGCCGAGGCAGGGGTGCTCGCCACGAGCCATGGCCGATCGGCGGTCGCTCAGACGCGACCCAGCAACAGGTACTCCATCAGGGCCTTTTGCGCGTGCAGCCGGTTTTCGGCCTCGTCCCAGACCACACTCTGGGGCCCGTCGATCACCTCGGCCTGGACCTCTTCGCCACGGTGGGCGGGCAGGCAGTGCATGAACAGGGCGTCGGGGCGGGCCAGGGCCATCATCTCCGTATCCACACACCAGTCGGCGAAGGCCGCCTTGCGGGCCTCGTTCTCGGCTTCGTAACCCATGCTGGTCCACACGTCGGTGGTGACCAGGTCGGCACCCTTGCAGGCTTCCCGGGGGCTGGCGTACACCTTGTAGCTGTCGCCGGAGCGCAACCCCGCCACCGACTGGTCCACTCCGTAGCCGCTGGGTGTGCTCAGGTGAACGGTGAAGCCCAGGATCTCGGCCGCCTGGAGCCAGGTGTTGGCCATGTTGTTGCCATCACCCACCCAGGCCACGGTGCGGCCCTGGATGGAACCCCGGTGCTCGATGTAGGTGAAGATGTCCGCCAGGATCTGGCAGGGGTGGAATTCGTTGGTCAGGCCGTTGATCACCGGCACCCGGGAGTGGGCGGCAAAGCGCTCGATCTTGGTCTGCTCGTAGGTGCGGATCATGACCAGGTCGACCATGCGGCTGATCACCCGGGCGCTGTCCTCGATGGGCTCGGCCCGGCCCAGCTGGCTGTCTCCGGTGGTCAGGTGCACCACACTGCCACCCAGCTGGTACATGCCCGTTTCGAAGCTGACGCGGGTTCGGGTGGAGGCCTTCTCGAAGATCATGGCCAGCGTGCGGTCCGACAGAGGCTGGTGGCGCTCGTAGGCCTTGAACTTGCGCTTGATCAGGGCGGCCCGCTGGAACAGGTAGGCGTACTCATCGGCCGTCAGGTCACTGAACTGCAGAAAATGCTTCATGGGATCACCCCGCCAGGAATTGCCGGATACGCGGCGCCAGCAGCGCCACGATCTCGTCAGCTTCTGCCGCCGTCAGGATCAGCGGCGGCACCAGACGCACCACCGAATCGGCCGTCACGCTGATGAGCAGCCCGTCGTCCGCGGCCTGTTGGAGCAGCACGCCACAGGGTCGGCTCAGTTCGATGCCGAGCATCAGGCCCTGACCCCGGATCTCGCGCACCCCACCGTTGGCGATCTCCGCGGCCAGTGCGGTGCGCAGGCCCGCCAGCAGGTGCGTGCCAACCCGGGCGGCATTGCCCAGCAGGTCGTCCTCTTCCATGATGCGGATGGTTTCGAGGCCAGCGCGCATGGCCAGCGGGTTGCCGCCGAAGGTCGTGCCATGGTTGCCAGGCTGGAAAATGCCCGCAGCCCTGGGGCCCGCGACCACCGCCCCCACCGGAACGCCCGACCCCAGGCCTTTGGCCAGCGGCATCACATCGGGCTGTATGCCGGCCCACTGGTGGGCAAACCACTTGCCGGTGCGGCCCATGCCACATTGCACTTCGTCGATCATCAGCAGCCACCCGCGCTGGTCGCACAGGGCACGAACCTGCCGCAGGTAGTCCATGTGCGCCGGGTTGATGCCGCCTTCTCCCTGGATCGCCTCCAGGAACACGGCCACCACGTTGGGATGGCCCTCTGTGGCGGTCTTCAGACAGGCCAGGTCATTGAGTGGCACCCGGATGAAGCCTTCGACCAGCGGGCCGAAACCGGCCTGCACCTTGGGGTTGCCGGTGGCGCTGAGCGTGGCAATCGAGCGGCCATGAAACGCCTTCTCGAACACCACGATCTCGGGTCGCTCGATTCCCCGATCGTGACCGTACTTGCGGGCCAGCTTCAGCGCCGCCTCATTGGCCTCCAACCCGGTCGAGCAGAAGAACACGTTGGTCATGCCGGACAGCTCGACCAGCTTGGCAGCCAGCGCTTCCTGATGGGGTACATGGTAGTAGTTGGAGGTGTGGATCAGCCGGGTGAGCTGGTCCTGCAGGGCCGGCACCAGACGCGGATGGTTGTGACCCAGCGTGTTGACGGCGATGCCGCCGAGCGCATCGAGGTAGCTGCGGCCCCGAACATCCCAGACGCGGCACCCTTGCCCGTGCGACAGTGCAATCGGCAGTCGCCCGTAGGTGTTCATCACATGGGGGGATGCGACTTCGGTCGGCAGGGCAGCATTCATGGCGGGACGCTCCGGACAGATCAACACAAAGCAAAGCGGCCCAACTGGAGGCGGGCCGTTGAAGCGCGATTCTAGGGCCGGGAAAAGCCGGAACGGTGGGACCCGCCCCTGTCGGTAGAATTCTTGTGCATCGCAACAATTGACGGAATCCGCTTCCACCCCTCGCCCGATGAAGGACGCCTCGTCGCAACCCGTCGTGATCCATGGCCAGACCCGCGAGGGCCGGACCTTCCGACCCAGCGACTGGGCCGAGCGGTTGGCCGGCGTGATGAGCCAGTTCCGACCTGGCGGGCCCCGGCAGGGCGCCCACCTGGCTTACTCGCCCTGGTGCGTGCCCACCACGGTGAACGGCGTGCGGTGCGTGGTGGTGCATCCCGACCTGCGTGAACACGAGGTCATGGCCTGGGATTTCTGCATGAACTTCGCCCGGGACAACGATCTGATGGTCACAGTGGGCGAACCGGACACCCGCCATTGAGGGACAGCGGCTGCCGGTTTTACACTGGGGCATGCAACTCGATCACGACTTCAAGGGTTTTCCCACCGGCCATGCCCCCCTCGACCTGGGCGCAGTGGGTGCGCAGGGCTGGCAGGTGCTGGGCGGTGACCTGCCGCTGCCGCTGGCGGTGCTCAAACAATCGGCTCTTGCGCACAACCTGGCCTGGATGAGCAACTTTTGCGCCCAGCGCGGCCTGGACATCGCGCCGCACGGCAAAACCACCATGTCGCCCGAACTGTATGCGCGCCAGATCGCTGCCGGCGCCTGGGGCATCAGCTTTGCCACGGTGTACCAGGCCGCCGTGGGCGCACGCCACGGCGTGGAGCGCATCATCATCGCCAACCAGGTTCTGCAGATGGCCGATCTGGATGGGCTGGCCCACCTGCTGCGCAGCTATCCCCGTCTGCAGGCCTGCTTTCTGGTCGATTCGCTGGCCCAGGTGGAGGCCATCGACGCCTGGCACCACGAAAAGGGCCCGGGTGTGGTGTTTTCGGTTTTGCTGGAACAGGGGCTGGCGGGCAAGCGCACCGGTTGCCGCACCCGCGAGCAGGCGCTGGCACTGGCGCGGCGCGTCAAGGCCAGCCCGGCACTGCGGCTGGCCGGCATCGAGTGCTACGAGGGTTCGCTGGCCAGTTGCCGGCACGAGGAAGACCGCGCGGGCGTGGCGGCGCTGATGGCGCGGCTGCAGGAAACGGCCTCGGACTGCGAGCGCGAGGACTTGTTCGAATGCGACGAGGTGCTGCTGACGGCCGGCGGCTCGGCCATCTTCGACCTGGTGGCCGACCACCTGGGCTCGCCGCTGAACCGTCCCACCCGCCGGGTGCTGCGATCGGGCTGCTACCTGACGCACGATCACCTGCAGTACCGGCGCCACCTGCAGTGCGTGGGTGAGCGGCTGCGCATGACCGAGACCCTGCGCCCGGCGCTGGAGGTGTGGAGCGTGGTGCAGTCTTGTCCCGAACCGGGCCTGGCCCTGCTGAGCATGGGCAAGCGCGATGTGTCGTACGACCTGGAAATGCCGGCCCCGGTGTGGCGCGCTCACGCCGGGCAGGGCAGGGCGGAGGCCGTGCCCGGCCACTGGAGCATCGCCGCCCTGAACGACCAGCACGCCTACCTGAAGTACGACCCCGGCAGCCCGCTCGCCCAGCAGCCCCAGGTGGGGCAGCGGGTCGGCTGCGGCATCTCACACCCCTGCACCACCTTCGACAAATGGCGCTGGATGCCGGTGGTCGACGACGACTACCGGGTGGTGGACGCGGTATCGATTCATTTTTGAGTGGCACGGCGGGTCCGGCGCGCCGGGTGACGGGCCGGCAGGCGCCAGTGGCGAAACGCCGTCGATCATCGGCAGCAGGCGCTGCCCGAACGCGTCCGGCTGGCACCCCTGTGGTCAGAGACCGATCGTGCGGGTTTCGCCGTGCCGCAGCAGCCAGACCTGGTCTGCCGGGAGGCCACGCGTCGCCAGGGCATGCGCCAGATCGCGGGGTGGGTGGTCAAACGCCTCTTGCGTCAGCTTGAAGGTGCCCCAGTGCACCCCCATGGCCTGTCTGGCGTCCAGGTCCAGCATCAGCTGTACCGCGTCGGCCGGGTTCACATGCATCTTCTTCATGAAGTCGCGCGGCAAATAGGCGCCGATGGGCAGCGCCAGGAAATCCACCGCGCCCAGGCGCGCACGGATGGCCTTGAAGTCGGCGCTGTAGCCGGTGTCCCCGGGGAACATGAAGCGCCAGGCGTCGGGGG
>VERU01000101.1 GCA_018882485.1 Rhodoferax sp.
GCTCACGCGGTCGCCAGCGACGGCGCCGGCCTGGGGCGTGGGGGTGTCCGCTGCGGGTGTGCTGCCGCCGCCACAGGCGGCCAGCAGCGCCAGCGGCAGAGCGACCAGCCAGGCACGCCATCCGGGCAGGCGGTGCCGGCGCGGTGCTGGGCCGGGCCGGGCGTCGGGAATGGGCGAGGGAGTGAGCGTAGGAGTTGGTGTGGGGACAGGGGCGGGCGGCTCGCCGTGGCGGGCGACCGGGGTGCATTTGGCAGACAGGTGCATGGCAGGACTCCGGGACAGGGTCGGCAGGCCCGGGCGGGCCGGTGCCACCGATGGGTTGCGAGGCAGGACGCACTGTGCCGTCCGAATATGGAGCCAATGTGGAGACGCCGTCCCGCCGCGCCCCGGCGCCATAATCGCCGCGCATGGACCGCCTCAAGCAGCTGGAGACCTTTGTCGCGGTGGCCGCGCGCGGCAGCCTGACGGCCGCCGCCCTGGCCGAAGGCGTGGCGCCGGCCATCATCGGTCGCCGCCTCGATGCGCTGGAGCAGCGGCTGGGCGTGAAGCTGCTGGTGCGCACCACCCGCCGCATCGCGCTGACCCACGAAGGCAGCGCGTTTCTGGAAGACTGCCAGCGCCTGCTGGCCGACTGGGCCAGCGCGGAGGCCAGCGTCTCGGCCGGCGGCGTGCGCGCCACCGGGCATCTGCGGCTGACGGCGCCGGCCGGCTTCGGGCGGCGTCACGTGGCGCCGCTGGTGCCGCGCTTTCGCGAGCTGCACCCCGAGGTGAGCCTGTCGCTCAACCTCAGTGACCGCATCGTGGACCTGGCCGCCGAGGCGGTGGATTGCGCGGTGCGCGTGGGCGACCTGCCCGATTCCTCGCTGGTCAGCGTGCGCCTGGCCGACAACCGCCGGCTCTGCGTGGCCACCCCCGACTACCTGCGCCGCCACGGCCGGCCCCAGCACCCCCAGGACTTGAGCCGTTTCGACTGTCTCACCCTTTCCAGCGACGCCTCGCAGACCCGCGGGTGGGCCTTTCGGGTGCCCACCGCCGGTGGCGGCAGCACGCTGATCCACCTCAGGCCCGAAGGCCCGCTCGATTGCTCGGATGGCCAGGTGCTGCACGACTGGTGCCTGCGAGGCCTCGGACTGGCCTGGCGCAGTCTGTGGGAAGTCGAGGCCGAAGTCGCCGACGGCACCCTGGAGGCGGTGCTGGAGGAATTCGCTGCCCCGCCCAACGGCATCTACGCCGTCTTCCCCCAGGCCAAACACCTGCCCCTGCGCGTGCGCCTGTGGATCGACTTCCTGAAACACCATTACGGCCAGCCCGGCTACTGGCAATCGGCATGAGCAGCGCCGGGCCGCCCGAAGCTGCGAAGGCCCCCTTGGGGGGCAGCGAACCACGCGCAGCGGGGAGCGTGGGGGTCATCGTCTGCGCCGACGATTTCGCCGGCGACGCGGTGGTGTCGGACGGGATCCTGAGGCTGGCGCGGCAGGGGCGCATCAGCGCCACCAGCGCGATGACGCTGTCGCCGCGCTGGCCGCAGGATGCGGCGCCCTTGCGTGAGCTGCGCGGCCGCATCGACGTGGGCCTGCATCTGGACTGGACCAGCGAGTTCGCCCGCGCGGCCGGTCATGGTCTGCCGCTGGGTGCGGCCATGCTGCGGGCGTTGCTGGGCGGCTTCGAGCCGCAGCGCGCGGCTGGGGTGATCGAGCGCCAGCTCGATGCCTTCGAGTCGGGCTGGCAGGCGCCTCCCGACCATGTGGACGGGCACCAGCATGTGCAGCAGTTCGCCGGCATCCGCGAGGCGCTGCTGCGGGTGCTGCAGCGTCGCTACGGCGGCTCCCCGCCCTATCTGCGTGTCTCCCGGCCGCCGCCGGGGCGGGCGGCCCTGAAGGAACGGCTGATTGCCGCCCTGGGCGCTGATGCTCTCGAAAAGATAGCTGAAAGTGCAGGTGTGGCAAGGGCTGGAGCCTTGTTGGGCATCTATGATTTCCAGGGCGACGAGGCCGCCTACGCGGATCGCATGGCCGCCTGGCTGGGCCAGTTGCGGGCCTGGCCGGTCGCGGTGCTGATGTGCCATCCGGCCAGCGGATTGGCACCGGGCGATGCGATCGCGCCGGCGCGGCTGCGCGAGTTCCAGTACCTGTCCGGTCCGCTGTGGCCGCAGGCGCTGGCCGCCTGTGGGGTGCATCTGGCGCGGGGCTCGGCGCTGAAACCCGCTGGCTAGAATTCCGCGGTGAACCGGAACGACGCCGCGCGCGAACGACGCATCTCCTGGCTGACGCTCGCCGCGCTCTGGCTATTTCTGCTGCTGCTGGCCACGCTGCGGCCGCTGGTGATCCCGGACGAAGGCCGCTATGGCGAGATCGGCCGCTGGATGCTGCACAGCGGCGACTGGCTGACACCCCGCCTCAACGGGCTGCCGTTTTTCCACAAACCCCCCTATGTGTACTGGCTGGAGGCCGCCTCGCTGGCGGTCTTCGGCGTGCACGACTGGGCGCTGCGGCTGGGGCCGGCCCTGCATGCCGGGCTGATGCTGCTCACCCTGTATCTGGCCTCCCGTCAGGCGATGGGCGAGGCGACGGCGCGGCGCGCGGTCTGGATGTTCGGCAGCGGGCTGGGCTTTCTGATCGGCGGCCACTATGTGAACCACGATATGGCGGTGGCCTGCTGGATCGGGGTGGCGATCTGGTGCCTGGGCTACGCGTTCCTGGCCGGCGAGCGGCCGGCGCCGGGCCTGGCGCGGCTGGGTTTCGTGGCCTGCGCGCTGGGCGTGCTCAGCAAGGGGCTGATCGGGCTGGCCCTGCCCGGCCTGGTGCTGCTGATCTGGCTGCTGGCCACCGGGCACTGGCGGCGGCTGCACCGCCTGCCCTGGTTCAGCGGGCTGGCCCTGTTTCTGGCGCTGGCGCTGCCCTGGTTCCTGCTGGTGGAGCGCGAGCACCCCGGCGCCCTGGATTCCCTGTTCGTCAAGCACCAGTTCGAGCGCTACACCGAAGCGGTGTACAACAACCCGCAGCCGGTCTGGTTCTACCTGCCGGTGTTGCTGCTGCTGATGTTTCCGTGGGCGCTGCTCGTGCCGCTGGCCTGGCGGCGCCGGCCCGGCGGCGCATCCGCTGCGGCGGTACCCGGCCCGCTGGCTGGCCCCGTGGTCCTGTTGTGCTGGATCTGGCTGCTGGCGATCCTGCTCTTTTTTTCCATCCCGAATTCCAAGCTCATCGGCTATGTGTTGCCGGTGTTGCCGCCGATGGCCCTGCTGGCATCCCTGGGCTGGGAGCGGCTGGCAGCCGGTCGGCCGACGGCGGGCCGCTGGCTGGCGCTGCTGTGCGCGGCCAATCTGCTGGGCGCCCTGGTGCTGGTGAGCCGGGTGGGCGCGAGCACGGCGGACGGCCGTGCCCAGGATGTGGCACGGGAACTGGTGTGTGCCGCTGCCCCGGGCGACACGCTGTGGGTCAGCGGCGGCTACCCCTACGACCTGCCCTTTTACGCCCGCTGGCCGCGACCCCTGCAGGTGGCCGGCGACTGGCCGGCGTGGCGTCAGCGTTCGGGCGATGGCTGGCAGCGCGAGCTGTTCGAGGGCGCGGACTTCGATGCGGCCGCCGCACAGGTGTTGCAGTCGCCGCAGGCCCTGGAGGCGGCCGGCACCCGGCCGGGGCAGTGGTGGGTCACGCTGGGGCGTGGCGCACCGGCGACGTCGGGTGCCTGGGCGCTGCACTTTCAGGGTGCGGGATGGGCGCTCTACCGCTCCGGCGGGGATTCAGCGGCGAAACGCCCAGAGCCGGCTCAGCACATAGGTCTGGCCGGCTGCCAGCACCAGGGCCAGCACCAGTGAGGGCAGCGCGGGCCAGCCCAGGCCGCGCAGCAGCAGCACGAAAACCACCTCGTTGCTGGCAAAGCCGGCCAGTGCCGTCACGAGAAAGCGCCGCAGACTGGTGGCCAGCGGGGTGCCGGTGTCGCGAAAGCTGAGCCGGCGGTGCCCCGCAAAGCTCACGCCGAAGGCCACGGCAAAGCCCAGTGCGTTGGCCAGTTCGGGCAGCAGGTGGCGCCGGCTGGCCTCGAACACCAGCAGGTGGGTGAGTGCGGCGGCGGCCCCCACCAGCAGGAACCACAGGCCCGAGCGCGGGAGCCGGGCGTTCAAAGCAGCGAGGACTCGCCGTCGGCCGCCGGCAGACCCCGGCCCTGGCGCCGTCGCAGCAGGTAGGTGGGGCGCTGCTTGACCTCTTCGAAGATGCGCGCCACGTATTCCGACAGGATGCCGATCGACAGCAGCTGGATGCCGCTGAAGAACATCATGCCGACCACGATGGTGGCGTAGCCCGGCACGGCAATGCCCCAGTAGAAATACTCCACGATCACCCAGGCGCCGTAGCCCAGGGCCAGGGCCGACAGCAGCAGCCCGACCAGCGTGACCGCGCGCAGCGGCGCGGTGGAAAAGGCCAGCATGCCGGTGAGGGCCAGCGACAGCGCGCCACGCAGCCCGAATGACGAGCGGCCGTCGGCGCGCGGCAGCGGTTCGTAGTCGATGGCGGTGCTGTGAAAGCCCACCCAGGCGTACAGGCCCTTCATGAAGCGGTTGCGCTCGGGCAACTGCCGCAGCGCCTGCACCACCTGGCGGTCCATCAAGCGGAAATCGCCCGCATGGGCCGGTATCTGCACCCGGTTGCCCAGGTTGACCAGCCGGTAGAACAGCCCGGTCAGGCCGGCATGCAGCCCGGACTGGTCGTCGCGGCTGCGGCGCACGGCGTAGACCACGTCGGCCCCGTCCTGCCAGCGCTGCAGCATCTCGGGCAGCAGGGCGGCCGGGTGCTGGCCGTCGCCGTCCATCAGCACCACCACCTCGCCCTGGGCGGCGTCCAGCCCGGCGGTGAGGGCCGCTTCCTTGCCGAAATTGCGCGACAGCTGCAGGTACACCAGGTTGCCGTGGCGGGCACACAGGTCCTGCATCACGCCGGGGGTGTCGTCGCGGCTGCCGTCGTCCACCACGATCAGTTCCAGCCGCCGTGTCAGCGGCTCCAGCACCCGCAGGATTTCCGGGAGCACCCGGCCGAGGTTGCCCGCCTCGTTGTAGGCGGGCACCACGCAGGTCAGCGTGGGAGGAGTCTGGCGGCGGGCGGCATGCATGGCCGAATCATGCCAAAAAATCGACCGGCTCCGCGCAGCGATCCCTGCGGGGCCCCCGACAGGGCGCTGGGCCTGGGCCGGCGCGAACCGGCTCAGGCGTCAGGTGCCGATCAGGTGCCGATCAGGCCCCCGTCGTTCTTGCGGATCACCACCGTGGCCGAGCGCGGGCGCGAGCCCGGCCTTTTGGTCGGCCAGTTGGAAATGGCTGCCGGGTTCTTGGGGTCGCTGATTTCGGAGGGCGTTTCGCCTGGATGCTGGATGTTGATGAACATCGTCCGGCCATCGGGGGTGCCAGTGGCGCCGGTGATCTCGCAGCCGGCCGGACCCACCAGGAAGCGCCGGACTTCGCCCGTCCGCGGATCGCTTGCCAGCATCATGTTGTTGCCCATGTTCTTCAGATCGCCCTTGCCCATGCTGGAAGTGGACATGTCGGTCTGGATCCAGAGCACGCCACGGCGGTCGGTCCACAGTCCGTCGGCACAGGCGAACAGGTCGCCCTTGACGTTGCCTTTGGCATCCGCCCGGTCCAGGGAGGGGTCGCCGGCCAGAACATAGTGGTTCCAGACGAAGCGGGTGGCGGCAAAGTCACCGTCTTCCTTCCAGCGGATGATGTTGCCCATGGTGTTGTTGGCGCGCGGGTTGGCCGCGTCCACCGCCGGCATCCGGTCGCCACCCCGGTTGCTGTTGTTGGTCAGGGTGGCATACACCCATCCGGCGGCATCGACTTCAATCCATTCGGGGCGGTCCATCTTGGTGGCGCCCAGCAGGTCGCTCGCCTGGCGGGACTTGATCAGCACCTCCCCCTGATCGGCAAAGCCATTGGCGCCCGTCAGGGGGCCCGTGCCGTGCACCAGCGGCAGCCATTCGCCCGTGCCGTCCGCATGGAAACGCGCCACGTACAGGGTGCCGTGGTCCAGCAGGCTGGCGTTGGCGGCATAGCCACCGGGCTTGATGGTGTCGCGGCTGACGAACTTGTAGATGTATTCGAACCGGGCATCCTCGCCCATGTAGACCACGGCGCGACCGTCCTGGGTCACCGCTGTGGTGGCGCCTTCGTGGGCAGCACGTCCCAGCGCGGTTCGCTTGACCGGCGTGTGGCTGGGGTTGTAGGGATCGATCTCGACGATCCACCCGAAGCGGTTGGGTTCGTTGGGGTTCTTCTCGGCGTCGAACCGGGCATCGTGCTCGTGCCAGCGGTAGCCGGCGCCGCCTTTGCGCAGGCCCCACCGGCTCTCGTGGGGATTGGGTGTGCTGCCGCCACTGAAGTAGCCGATGAAGTTTTCTTCGGCGGTCAGGTAGGTGCCCCAGGGGGTGATGCCACTGGCGCAGTTGTTGAGCGTGCCCAGGACGGTGCGGCCCTGTGGATCTGCGGCCGTCTTCATGAGGGCATGTCCGCTGGCCGGGCCGCTGATCGTGCAGCGGGTGCTGGCGGTGATGCGACGCGCCCAGGGTGACGGCCGGACCACCTGCCATTGACCATTTTTCTCGGCCACCTCGCACACGCTCACACCGTGGGCCGCCTGCGATTTGCGCACTTTTTCAGCGGTCCAGGTGGCCATGCCGTCGGGAAACAGAAGGCCATGGTCCACGTACTCGTGGTTCATGACCAGCAACCCGCTGCGGGAGCCATCCTGCTTGAAATAGTGGATGCCGTCGTGGTGCATCCCGAACTGGGTCTCCTGCTGCGCCGTGGTGTTGCTGGCGTCTTCCTTGAAAGCATGGTCTTCCCCCGACAGACCCACCGGGTCGCCCCAGGGTGCGATCACCTGTACGGTGTAGCCCTCGGGCACGGTGACCCCATCGGCGGTACCGATGGGCACGCTGCGAAATCCCAGCAGAGATCCGCTGACTGCCCCGTTCGTGGCAGCACAGCCGCCCAGGGCCGCCGCGCCGCCAGCCGCCGCCAGTGGCGCCAGCAACTGCGAGACGGTCGCGCCCAGGCCGCCGCGGAGCACGGTCCGGCGGGTGGTGCCGGAGACGTCGTGAATGCTGGGGTTGGAGGACCGATTGCTGTCCTCCATGGTTGAAAAGTCTTTTGCCATCTGGCCTCCTGAGGGTCGCAAAAGACGCTGCCGGGTGGCACCGTCGGAACCCTGTTTGTATGCCAGTGCCGTGACGTTCTCGTGACAGGTCCGCCGGGCCGGCCGACGCGCGACGGAGCCTGCCGACCCGATGGACCGGGGTTTACTTCTTGAGGCACTCGCTCATGAATTTCTTGCGCTCGTCGCCCTTCTTGTCCTTGGCTTCGGCGTTGCAGGTCTTCATCTTGTCCTGCTGGGCGGTTTTCTTGTCGGCGGCGGGAGCCGGCTTGTTGCTCAGGCATTCCTTCATGAAGGCCTTGCGTTCGTCGCCCTTCTTGTCGCCCGCCTCCTTGTTGCAGGTCGCCATCTTGTTCTGTTGCGGCGTCTTGGCGTCTTCGGCGTGGGCCGGCATCAGCGTGAACGACAGGCTCAGGGCGATCAGGGTCAGCAGCTTGTTCATGGTGTTCCTTGGTGGAGTTGGAGGGGATACGGGGGAATCCGCAGCGGATTCTCCGGCATAACGCCACGCCCCCGCGGGGCGATGACAGCCCCCGCCTAAAATCCGGCGATGCGGTCAATCAAACAGGAATTGCTGGAGGCGCTGGCGGCAGCGCTGGAGGCGCTGGCGCCCGGCGCGGGCGGGCGGGCGGCCTTCGAGTCGCCCAAGGTGGCCGCCCACGGAGATCTGGCCACCACGGCGGCGATGCAATTGGCCCGTCCCCTCAAGATGAACCCGCGCGCGCTCGCCG
>VERU01000102.1 GCA_018882485.1 Rhodoferax sp.
ATACCAATCAGGTGACCGCGTCAGAACTGTCCATGCCAGGCGCGAGGTCATACTTTGCGGCGGCGCGATCAACTCACCCCAACTGTTGAAACTGTCTGGTATCGGGGACCCTGCTGAACTGGAACCTCTGGGTCTGACTGTCAGGAGCGCCTTGCCCGGTGTAGGTCGTAACCTGCAGGACCACATTGAGACTTATGTCCAGTACGCCTGCAAGCAACCGATTACCCTGTATTCCGCGCTAAAGCCCTGGAATCGATTGGCCATCGGTCTGCGTTGGATATTGACGGGTACGGGGCTGGGTGCCACCAACCATTTTGAATCGGGGGGGTTTATACGGAGTGAGGCAGGGGTGCTGCATCCCGATCTCCAGTACCATTTCCTGCCGATGGCGGTTCGTTACGACGGCCACTCACCAGCAACGTGTCATGGATTCCAGGCCCATGTGGGTCCCATGCGGCCCACCAGCCGTGGTTCGGTGTCCTTGCGCGATGCGCATCCACGAACGCCGCCGCGCATCCAGTTCAACTACCTCGCCACCGAGCAGGATCGCAAAGAAATGCGGGCTGCCGTGCGGTTGACGCGCGAAATTTTCGCGCAGGCGGCGTTCGATCCCTTTCGAGGGATCGAGTTGTCACCGGGCCCGGACGTGCAATCGGATGGCGAGATCGATGCGCACATAGCGGCCCAGGCCGAGACCGCCTACCACCCGTGTGGCACCTGCCGGATGGGATACGATGAAATGGCCGTGACGGACGGTGACGGTCGGGTTCACGGGGTCGATGGTTTGCGCGTTGTGGATGCCTCCATCATGCCGAATATCGTCAGTGGCAACTTGAATGCGCCCACCATCATGATGGCCGAAAAGCTTTCAGATGCGATTCGGGGCAGGGCTGCAGAGCCTGCCGTCATGGTTCCTGTGTACCAGCACCCTGATGCACGTCACCGACAACGTTGAATCTTGTCCATGACCCCTCCGTTTCGCTCTGGAGGCGCGAGCGTTCAGGACGCATCCCTGCCTTCCTGGCCGCAGCCAGCGAGGGGTCGTCTGCAGGCATTGATACGGCAGCATCGTCGATCCGGAGCCCTGGCTGTTTTTGATGCGGACAACACCCTGTACCAGCACGATCTGCTGGGCGCGTTGTTGCCTTACCTGGAGCGCAAGGGTGTGTTGCAGCGGGAACGTTTGAGTCCCGTACTGCGGATTGTTCCGTTTCGCGATGTGCCTGGTGAGGATGAATCGCTGCACGCGTACTACCAGCGTCTGTGCGATTTGGACGATCAGATTTCCTATCCCTGGGCCTCCCAGGTGTTTTCCGGCCTGACTTTGCGTGAGTTGAAAGGTCATCTGGATGCCATGATGGAGTCGGGTGCCCCCATCCCAGTGCGGTCCTGGGCGGGAGAGGGACTGGTGGATGACACCGTGCTGCCTCCCAAGCTGCTCAGGGGTCAGCAAGAACTGCTGACCGCGCTGATGCAGCACGATATCGAAGTTTTCGTGGTGAGCGCGGCCAGTGAGGAATTGGTCCGTATGGTCGTGTCCGACCCGCGCTACGGCTACCAAGTCAAGCCGGAAAACGTAATTGGGGTATCGCTGTTGCTGAACGATCCTGTATCCGGGGGAGTTACAACCGCTCGCAAGGAAATAGCCGCAGGCAGGTACCAGCCGCATACCTTGCTGGATCATCGGATGACACCGGCGCTATGGGCTCCATTGCCCTGGTACGAGGGCAAACAGGCTGCCATTCACACCTATGTTCACCCCTGGAAAAAGCCGGTTCTGGTGGCAGGCGACACGCCCCGAAGCGACGGCCCCATGTTCGTTCGCGGCACTGACGTTGAGCGTGGTGGATTGCGTCTGTTCATTGCCCGCGATCCTCGTCATCACGACCAAATGCTGGAGGTGCAGGATCACCATGCCTGGCACCAGACACAGCAGGGTGTCGCGGTCACCGCCAAGGCCAATTGGGTGGTGGTGACTCCCGAACAGATCGGCTAAAGTCGAGATGAACGGTCGGCGAATCAGCCTGACCGCCATTCGGGTCACTTCTTCATGCAAAAGACCAATCGTTTTTCTTACTTGTTGTCGACCCGCTCCTGGTTGCTGGCCGACGGGGCCATGGGCAGCAACCTGTTTGATCTGGGGCTGGTCTCTGGCGATGCGCCTGAATTGTGGAACCTGATCCATCCAGATCGTATTGCATCGGTTCATGCATCGTTTGTCGAGGCTGGTGCTGACATCATTTTGACCAACAGCTTCGGCGGTACGCGGTATCGCTTGAAATTGCACGAAGCCCAGGATCGAGTGGCCGAGATCAACAGCGCCGCTGCCCGCATTGCCAGGCAGGTTGCGGACGCCTGTCCGCGGCCCGTTGCCGTGGCTGGCAGCATGGGTCCCACGGGCGAAATCATGGAGCCGATCGGAACCCTGACGTTTGAGCAGGCCAGGGATGCATTTGCCGAACAGGCCCGCGCTCTGGCCGCGGGTGGGGCCGATGTGCTGTGGATTGAAACCATGTCGTCCCGTGAGGAGGTCGAGGCCGCGGTCGCCGGTGCCGCTGCGGCGGGTTTGCCGGTCGTGTGCACCCTCAGTTTCGACACCAACGGACGAACCATGATGGGACTGTCGCCAGCTGATTTCAGCCAGATCAGCCAGGCGCTGAGCCCCAGGCTGGCGGCCTGCGGTACCAATTGCGGTGTGGGTGCATCGGAAGTCGTTGCCTGCATACACAATCTGGCCAAGGCCGTCGATCCCGGAGTTATCCTGGTGGCAAAGGCAAACTGTGGTATACCGCAGTATGTGGACGGAGCCATCCGTTACAACGGAACTCCCGAGTTGATGGCCGTTTATGCTCGCATGGCCAGGGATGCTGGCGCACGCATCATTGGCGGATGCTGCGGTACGACAGCGCGTCATTTGAAGGCGATGCGCGACGCCCTGGAGGCAGGAGCAGCAGGACCCCCGCCCACACTGGAGGATCTCACGGCCCAGTTGGGAGATGTTTCGGCAGGCGCGCGGGCCCAGTGGGGTGGTGAATTGGGTCGAGGGGCAGGTTCTTTTTCTGGAGCTGGCGCCGCACGCGGCAGGGGCCGTCGATCCAGCCTTGGGTGAGATCGAACGGCGCCAGGGTCATACCAACTGACGCCGTATCTTCTGGTTCCATTCCCGTACCAGAATGCGTTGTTCCCCCTCGTAGGCCTCGAGCCGGCCTTCAACATGCCAGTGGGTTTTGCTGGCGGTCATGCGCGAGTAGGTTTCGGTTCGTACTTTCCATTCACCGCGACCGGTTTCCATCGACCAGTGGCATTCCTGCATCGCAGAAAGGGGGTCATGGGGATGGATCCGGTACTCTTCCTGTCCGCGGCTCCAGGTGATGAGTCCATGCTCATCCAGGCGCGTGCGTCCAAAGTCATCCACGATATGCAGGCGGCGTTCGCCGGTTCGCTGATCGATGGTCAGTTCGCGCTTGTTCCATGCCGGGTCGATGACGGTTTGTTTGACCGGTGGTGCTGCTTGCGCCTCTCCAAACGTGGGCGCCACTTCGTGGCTGCGAGTTGATCGAACGGGCAGGTCCACAAAACTGCGCCCGGCGTGGACCGTAAGGGTCACAGGCTCAGGAGAAGGCCAAACCAGAGGCCAGTAGCTGGTGGAAATCGAAATCCTCAGTTGGTGCCCTTTCGGTATCCGGTAGGCGACGTCATCGAGCTGGATCCTCACGTCGTAGGCTTTGCCTGGGACCAGCATTTCGGGCTTCTCGTGACTCGTTCGATGGCACAGGTTGCAAACGCCATAAGTCAGCCGGCTGACGGCGCCGTCGGGCCAGATGCTGTTGAGACGGACGGCTGCAAGCGCCAGGGGCCGGTCGACGCTGAAACGCAAGTGCACAACGGGTGCACCAACCAAGTCCAGGTCGCGCGCCAAGGGTGCGCTGTCGAAGGTCAATGATCCGCTGTCATCCGCCCGCTGGTCTCCTGGAAACTCGGGGCCCAGCCAGATGATGCAATATTCCCCGCTGTCGGCACCCGTATACTGCGGCGACTGCAGTGAGCGCTTCTGTGCAGGGCCAGCCTGGACCCCCAGTCCGTCTGCATTGAGATACCAGCGCCGTTGGGTGTACCGATCGGCCGGCCAATTCCGATCCGATACCCAGCGCCCGGGGATGCTGGAGACCGAAGCGCCGGGCCGAACAACATCCATGATGTAGGTTTTGACAAGGGGATCCTGCTTGACACCGGTATCGATGTCCTTGAGCCATTGATCCCACCATCGCAGCGCTTCCTGGAGAAAGCCGATGCGCGGCTCGGGAACTGCAAAGTGGGGGTATTTGTGGGCCCAGGGACCGATGATGCCCCTGACCGGTTCTCGCAGGTTTTTCAGCAGCCGCGGCACGGCGTTGGTATAGGCATCATTCCAGCCGCCGACGGCCAGAACAGCGGCATCAATGGCTCCGAAATCCTCGCAAATCGAGCCGTGTTTCCAGTAGGCGTCGCGATGTGGATGTTCCAGCCACGGAATCGCAAGCAGCGGCTCCTGGTTGAGCCTTTCGAGCCACATGTCACGCCATGCCGGTCCGACCAGCAGCGGATCGGGAGGCCGGGACGAATAGGCGAACATGGTGGCAGACCAACCGAGGTTTTCATTCAGCAGGCATCCGCCCTTGTAGTGGATGTCGTCACTGTATCGATCATCGGTGGAGCACAGCGTGATGATGGCCTGCAGGCCAGGCGGTCGACGCGCTGCCACTTGCAGCCCGTTGAAGCCTCCCCACGAAATTCCCATCATGCCCACCCGACCGGTGCTCCAGGGCTGGCGCACCAGCCAGGCGATCACCGATTCGGCATCTGCCAGTTCCTGCTCGGTGTATTCGTCCAGCATGATGCCGTCGGAATCGCCATTGCCTCGCATATCGACCCGAACGCAGGCGTAACCGTGACCTGCGATGTAGGGGTGGGTCAGCGCGTCCCGTACGACCGTTCCGTCCCGTTTGCGATAGGGGAGGTACTCCAGAATCACGGGCACAGGATGCTTCAGGGCGTCGTGTGGCATCCACATACGGGCTGCCAGGCGAGTGCCGTCAGGCAGTTCGATGAAGGTGTGGGCAGTCTCAGTGACTCGCTTGGGGAAAGACCGGACAGTTTTCATGGAAAGGCTTCGAGGGCGACCGCCATATGGGTCGTCATCGGTCAAGGATAAGCCATGTGCACGGCGGTATCAACCGGATTTTTCCTCGGGCCGTTGAGCTGGATGAACTAGGCCGGCCTGGGGTTGGGATGGCCTATTTTTCTTGCCGGGTCTGTGCCATTTGGAACCCATGGACAATTGATCGGATCCTGTCGGAATGAACATCTAATCGCATGAACGATCGCCATCAAAACCGCTCGCCGGATACCCGTTACCTTGTCGGCATTGACACGGGTGGAACGTACACCGATGCGGTTGTGATTGAGGCACAGTCCCGCCGGGTGGTGGCTGCGACCAAAGCGATTACCACCAAGGGAGACCTTTCGATCGGTGTGGTGGAGGCGCTTTCGGGCGCTCTGGGCCATTTGTCGGACCCGCAGGCGATGGCCAGAGTGTCTTTGGTCTCCGTGTCGACGACCTTGGCGACCAATGCGGTCGTTGAAGGCCACGGCAGCCCGGTAGCGGCCCTGTTGATCGGCTTTGATGAAGCGATGGTGCAGCGGACCGGCATTGCTGCAGCGTTCAAAGGAGTTCCCCTGGAGGTGATTCGAGGAGGCCACGATCATGCCGGTGAGCAGCGCATGCCCCTGGACACCGAAGGCTTGTTGGCCGCCATTGAACGGGTGGACGCCAGTGTGGATGCATTTGCCGTTGCTTCGGCATTCGCGGTCCGCAACCCTGCCCACGAGCACAGCGCCAGAGATGCCATCCGGCGCCTCACGGGTAAACCCGTGACTCTTTCTACGGAACTGTCCTCGGCGCTGGATGCACCCCGGCGCGCACTCACGGCGTTCCTGAACGCGCGATTGATATCCCGGATCACGCGGCTGGTTCAGGCGGTGCAGTTGGCCATGTCCCAGTTGCGGATCGAGGCGCCCCTCATGATCGTCAAGGGTGACGGGACCCTGGCTTTGGCCGAATCGGTCATGGATCGACCTATCGAGACCGTGTTGTCTGGCCCAGCAGCCAGTCTGGTCGGTGCGCAGTGGCAATCTGGCCTGAGGGACTTCATCCTGTCGGATGTTGGAGGCACGACGACTGATTTGGCGGTGTTGCGGGATGGGCGGCCATTGATCCGACCCGAGGGGGCCGAAGTGGGCGGATGGCGCACGATGGTCCGGGCCATCGACATTCGCACCATCGCGCTGGGTGGCGACAGCGAAGTGGGTATCAACTCACAGGGGCGTGTGGTATTGGGAGCCCAGCGCATTGTCCCAGTTGCCCTGATGGCCGACCGCTACCCGGAACTGCTGGCCATGCTGGAGGCTGATCTGGCCGACATCGACGGGGCCAATTCGCTACACGGCCGATTCGTATCCCTGCCGTTTGGTGCCCGATCCGGAACCGGAGCCGGTGAGCTCACGCCCCGCGAGCAGGAGGTGCTAGCGCGCGTGACCGCAGCCCCCCGGCCTTTGCGGGCGGTCCAGGACAGTCAGGCCGCGCAGCGCGCTCTGGCATCCCTGCGACGCAAGGGGTTGATCCAGATGTCCGGCTTGACGCCGTCCGACGCGGCGCTTGTGCTGGGGCTGCAGTCCAACTGGGCTGTGCAGGGTGCCCGAATGGCGTTGCAACTCGCCGCACGTCTGCGCGACATGCAGTTTCCGACCGAGGAGAGGACGCATCGGTTGGCGCACGATATCTGGTCCGAGACCGTTCGCCTGACGGGGCATGCCGTGCTCAACATGGCATTGGGTCAGGACAGCCAGGACAACCCTTTGGTTCGCGCGGTGTGTCTCGGGCAGCCGTTGGTTGGGTTGGTGGGTGTCTCCCTGGCCCCTCAGGTACCGGTTGTCGCGGTCGGAGGCCCAGCCAAGGTGTTCTATCCCGAGGTGGCCCGGCGGCTGGGTTGTGAAGTGGTTTACCCCGAGCGCGGTGAAGTGGCCAATGCGGTAGGCGCCGCAACCGGTATCGTGGCGCGAACGGTGGAGGTTCGGGTGCTGGGAAATGGTGCCGGGCTGTACCGGGTGCAGTCGGCTTATGGGCAGGGTCAGTATTCCGATCCCCAGGTGGCGTTGGACCGTGCGCGTGCGCTCGCAGGGGATACGGCAGTCAGGCAGGTCCTCGAAATGGGGGCCAGGCAACCTGAGGTGCGGGTGACGGTGCAGAAAACCCTGTTGCCCGACAGCCGTGGCGATGCCGGTCTGCTGGAGGCAGTGGTTCAGGCCGAAGCGATAGGTCGCCCGGACTTCATTTCATAGCGCATTGAAGCCGGGCGCGAAGCGCGTTTCAGGTTTCAGTAATGAGGCGGAGTGATCACCCATAACACTTTCACCGGGAATTCACCCAGGTTGGCGCATCGGTGCACCTCCGCACTGCGGAAGGAAAAACTGTCACCCGTATGCAATGTGAAATGTCGCTCTGACACCCAGAGCTCCAGAGTGCCCGACATCACATAGCCGGCCTCCGCTCCATCGTGGCTGTAGTTCTCGCTGTCGGCGCCTGGCTCGATGGTGCTGATCAATAACTCCAGAGGTCCACTCAAATTGGGGGATAGCAGTTCCTCGGTGATTCCCAGGCCGGTGAATGACAGCCGGCGGCGTTGATCGGATCGCACCACGACGTCACGTTCCGAGGCGAGCCCGCGTTGACTGCCCTGAAAGAACCAGTTCATGTGCACGCCCAGCGCATCGCTGATACGCTTGAGCACTCCGATGGGCAGTCGGGA
>VERU01000595.1 GCA_018882485.1 Rhodoferax sp.
GGCCCAGCGGGTGGTGAATGTGAACGACGACACCCGCCTCAAGATGGGTGACTACTTCGACCTGGCGGCCGACCTTTATGGCCTGCCGCGTCCGCCGCGCATTGCCCGCCAGGAAGCCCGTGCCCGGTTGCCGATGAGCCTGCTGAGCTTCATGGGGGAATCGCGTCAGCTGGACAACACCCGGCTCAAGCGTGAACTTCGGCTGCGCCTGAGGTATCCGACGGTGCTGGAAGGTTTGCGGGAGCGCTGATCGCGAGCTGTGGTCGCCGATCGCCTGGAACGCCCGCTGGGGATGGTGCCCGGGGCCGGAATCGAACCGGCACGCCTTGCGGCGGGGGATTTTGAGTCCCCTGCGTCTACCAATTTCACCACCCGGGCAGGGGATAGAAAGCGCTCAAATTATGGCACAGGGCATCCGACGGGCTGGCGCTTCGGGCTATCCTCGCGGGCCCAACCCGGGATTCCCGACCGACCCAACACCAGGACGTGCACGATGCAGACACCGCGCCAGACACCCCGCGTTTGCGACCACCCCATCCACCCGCAGTTTGTCCAGCGCTGGTCGGCCCGCGCCTTTTCCGGCGAGGTGCTGACCCGGGAACAACTGTTCACCTTTCTGGAGGCGGCCCGCTGGGCTCCTTCGGCCAGCAACCATCAGCCCTGGCACTTCGTGTACGCGCTCAGGGATTCCGCGCACTGGGAGCCCCTGTTCGAAACCCTGGTGCCTTTCAACCAGTCCTGGGCGGTGCACGCGTCGGCGCTGGTGGCGGTGGTCTCTGCCCGAAACATCGAGACTCCCGGGCCCAGCCAGGGCCAGCCCAATGCCTGGCACGCTTTCGACAGCGGCGCCGCCTGGTACAGCCTGGCGCTGCAGGCCAGCCTGTCGGGTTGGGTGGCCCACGCCATGGGCGGATTTGACGAGGCGCGGCTTCGCGTGGTGTTGGGTTTGACGCAGGATCATGCCGTACACGCCCTGGTGGCATTGGGCCGTCCGGGTGATCCGTCGGTGTTGCCGGTGGCGCTGCAGGAACGTGAGCGCCCCAACGGCCGGCGTCCCCTGGCCGAGTCGGTGCACGAAGGGCGCCTAGGGCCGGTGGCCGCCTGAGAGGCCTCGCAACGGCAGCCCCAGGGTGCCTCGGGGTTCGGGTGCGGCCGGACGGCAGGCCGGCCGAACTGTGGCACAGTGACGCCCATGAATTACCTCACTCTGGCCGAGTCGGTCGGCCGCACTCCGCTGGTTCGCCTGCAGCGCATCGGCGCAGACGACTGCGCCGCGCGCGGCAATGTGCTGCTGGGCAAGCTCGAAGGCAACAATCCCGGCGGGTCGGTCAAGGACCGGCCGGCGCTGTCCATGATCCGGCGGGCCGAGGAGCGCGGTGACATCCGTCCCGGCGACACCCTGATCGAGGCCACCAGCGGCAACACCGGCATCGCGCTGGCCATGGCGGCGGCCATGCAGGGCTACCGCATGGTGCTCATCATGCCCGAGGACCTGTCGATCGAGCGCGCCCAGACCATGAAGGCCTTCGGTGCCGAGCTGATCCTGACGCCGCGCTCCGGCGGCATGGAATACGCCCGCGACCTCGCCGAGCAGATGCAGCGCGACGGCAAGGGCCGTGTGCTCGACCAGTTCGCCAACCCCGACAACCCGCGCATCCACTACGAGACCACCGGCCCCGAGATCTGGGCCGACACGGCCGGTCGCGTGACGCACTTCGTCAGTGCCATGGGTACCACCGGCACCATCACCGGGGTCTCGCGCTCCCTCCGGGAGCACAAGTCGGGGGTTCGCATCGTCGGGGCCCAGC
>VERU01000103.1 GCA_018882485.1 Rhodoferax sp.
GATAAGAACTTTTCGCCTAGACCGATGATGGTTCTTTCAACATTGTTTTATTCGAGTATATTCACAGCGCTGATCAATTATTGGGCGCTCAGCGCCAATTTGTTCCCGAATCCCATCCTTGGAAGGCCTGCTCCAGAGGCAGTCAGATTTTCCATGTATTTTTTCCAAGTTCTTTCGGTGCCTGTCGTGTTGATTTCCGACATGCGGATTCGGAGAGACTTTGGGATCTGGTTGCTCATGGTCACATGGGCTTGCGCGCTTGGTCTTCTTGCGTTGCTCAGGATTTCTCCGGCCGTCTCCGTGATTTTTGCACCTATCGTAGCCGGGTTGGGCTTGTTTGCGGCTGTAGGATGGATGAATGTTCAGCGCAATCGTTCCGCATAAGTTGTCCCGCTTTGAGTGGCTGGCATTTTCGTTCGGGAGTGTGGCTTTTTCCGGAATTCTTTTTGCTGCGTTGCTGAAGCGTCTATTGGTCCCTGTCAATATCACAGGCGTCGCTGGTTCTTGCATGATCATGTTGATCGGTGTGGCTTTGCTGTTCCGTATTCCTTTCAAATTACCAGGTCTGGCTGGATTTGGAATGATTTTTTTCTCCATAATTTCTTTTGTCTTGTCGATTATTTATTTTTATCGCGATGGTGCTGCATACGACAGAGATTTTGTTTTGCACAAAATCGCGCTCGCTCTCCTTGGTCCCGTATTTTATTTTGCCGGCTCGATGTACGCGCGTCTGGGTAGCCGAAGGGTTCTTGGCCTGAATTTGATTCACGGCATGCTGTTCGCCTCTTGCCTCGCTGTCTGGCAAATGGTACATGGTCAACCTTCACCACTGGATGCCCAAACAGTCGGGAGTTACTATCAATACGCTGGTGATGCGTTGGCTCTCAGTTTTATTCTGTGTTCTGTTGTTTTTTTTGGATCGTTTTCGCTGACAAGCCAACTTGTTTTTTTTATAAGTAATTTATTTATCCTTTTGACTCTTGGATCCAGAGCTTCCGTAGCGATATTCATGGCGTCTTTCTTGGCGCTTCTGTATGTCAAGGGTGGCGGCCGTAAATTGCTTTATTTTTCTGCTATCGGCATAGTTCTCCTGTTCCTTTTATTTTGGTCCGGATTAAACATCCGGATTCTAGATAAATTTCGCAGTTTCGTCGCGGATGGTTATATCGATACCAGCCTGCGTGAGCGGCTGGATTATTCACGAAGTGCTTTGGCAGCGATCATCGAAAGTCCTATCTCCGGGGATTTTGGATATGATTATCCCGGCGCCCGGTACGCACACAACATGTTGGATGTTTGGGCCAACTACGGATTGATTGTTTTTATTTTTTATTTGACTCCTGTTTTTTGCGGTTTCATTGCCTTGTTTCGGGTCATTTCGACGGCCCGGCTCGCTTTGTTGAGCGTCCTGCTGACTTACATACTTGTTGCCCTGATTTTTTTTCGACATCCGGAAAATATGGTGGTTTTTTTTGCAATGGGATGCCTTGGCGTTTTTGCGGGAGCTTCATCGAATGAAGCTGGTGTCTTGATGGACGACAGGAAGTGTCGATCGGGGGAGGGTTTATGAGGGTGTGGTTGCTTCAGACCGGTGAGCCTCTCCACTCCGATGGAGGTGCGCCACGTCCCATGCGTGCCATGAACCTCGCGGATGCCCTGGTGGCTCAGGGTCACAGTGTGGAGGTGTGGAGCTCGGCCTTCTACCATCAGGAGAAGCGGCACCGCAGTCGCCGGTTCGAGTCGGTCCGTATTCACGATCGGTTGGTCGTCCATTTGATCCCGTCGATGGGGTATGTTCGAAACATCGGGCCGGCTCGCCTGATTGATCATGCCCAGATGGCGCTCCGGCTTTGGCGGTTGCTCCGTTCGGAGCGGTTCGGTAAGCCGGATGTTGCCTTTGTTGGCTATCCGCCCATCGAGGTGGCCTGGGTGATGCTGCGCTGGCTAAGGCGACTGGGTGTACCCAGTTTTATCGACGTCAAGGACCAGTGGCCCTCCCTGTTTGTCGATGCGATGCCCGATGCTTTGAAGCCGGTTGCCAAATGGGTTTTTGCACCCTATTTCTGGCTTGGGCGTCAAGCGATGCGGAATGCCTCCGCCATCACGTCCATGTCCCAGCCCTTTCTGGAATGGTCCCTGCGGTTCTGCGGTAGGGCCCGACGGTTCAGCGATGCGGTGGTTCCGCTGGTTCCCGCTCGGACGCTGGTGACCGAGGCGCAAATGTGGGAGGCCAAGCAGTGGTGGGCTGATGCGGGTGTCGATCTGGGGCAGGGTCCTTGTTTCAGCTTTGTGGGAAGCCTGTCTCAGGCATTTGATTTCACGGCATTGAAAGGTGCGGCCGAGCAACTGCACAGACTTCATCCGACCTGTCGTTTGGTGATCTGTGGCAGCGGCGCCGAGGCGAGTTCCGTACAAAGCTTGTTTGCGGGTCTGAACCATGTTGTATTCCCAGGTTGGATCGATGCCCCCAAGATTGCCGCATTGATGGCGGCGACCGTGGCAACTTTGGCACCGTACCGCAATACACCGGACTTTCAACTCAGCATCCCCAACAAGGTACTGGACAGCTTGGCCTTCGGCTTGCCGGTCGTCACCGCATTGCAGGGCGAGGTTGAGGAGTTGATTGCTGAGGGCGGAGTCGGTCTGGTTTGTACTGACACGCCAGAGGGCTGGCTCCTGGCCTTGCGTCGGCTGCTCGAAGACGCCGAAGGCCGACGGGACATGTCGCGCCGTGCTGCCGCCCTGTACAGCGAACGGTATGACGCCAGGTCGGTCTACGGTTCGTTTGTGACCCGTATGGAGAAGCTGGCCTTGGATTCCCATGGATGACAAACACCTCGAGCGAGAGCGCTACGATGAGCGAGCCCGCCAAGCTCGGCGCAGCTTGCCTGGCGCTGCGGGACCCCAGGACGGAACTGAGTCGGTTCCCTGCGTGCTGCGTGCCCCGTATGAGCACTACGAAAACCTGCTGCGGCAGGTCTTGGGTCCCTACGCCCGGGTGCTCGAGTTGGGTTCCGGCACCGGCGAGTTCACGGGCGTGCTGGCGCGCAGCGGGGCTCAGGTGACCGCCAGCGATATCTCGGCAGACTCGCTGGACCTGTTGCGCATCAAGCATCCAGACTGGAATCACGTGTCGACGGAGGTCTGCGACATGGAAAATCTCCCGTTTGAGGATGCCAGTTTCGATGTGGTGGCCAGCGCCGGAAGCCTCAGCTACGGGGACAACCAGCGGGTGCTGCACCAGGTTCATCGTCTGCTCAAGCCGGGCGGTTGCTTTGTCTGCGTGGATTCCTTGAACCACAATCCGGTATATCGCCTGAACCGGTACATTCATTACCTCCGGGGTGCCCGAAGCCGGAGTACCTTGCTGCGCATGCCCACCTGCGACCTGATTTTGCAGTATCAGAAAATCCTGGGCGGCACCTCGACCGTGCGGTATTTCGGCAGCCTGTCGTGGCTGTTTGGCTCGCTCTCCACATGGGGCCCGGAGGCATGGTGGGCGAAGCGGTCCGATGAATGCGACCGATTGTTCCATGTCCGCAAATCGGCGTTCAAATTTGTGTTGATGGTGCGTAAAGGTGGCTGAATTGACCAATGAATCCATGAGTCTGGGTCTGCTGGCGGAGGCGTCGTCCCACCAGGGCGCACTGCAACTCGGCCAGGTGGCGCCCGCGGAGCTGCAGGCCCATCTGGCCGGGATGATGCGTGTCCGTGCGGTAGAGCGACGCCTGGCTGAAGCCAGGCGGGACGGCCTGGTTGGCGGGCCAGTGCACTTGGGTGTTGGCCAGGAAGCGGTGGCTGTGGGTGTGTCTGCGTCACTTCGTGCTGGCGACAGGGTCTTCGGAGCGCACCGGTCCCATTCTCACCTGCTAGCCCTGGGTTCGGATGTCCGCAAGTTGTTTGCTGAAGTGCTGGCCCGCTCTACCGGCCATTCCCGGGGCATGGGAGGCTCCATGCACCTGTGGGATCAGTCGGTGGGGTTTTACGGGTCGGTCCCCATCGTGGCTGGGACCGTGTCGCTGGCTGTCGGCGCGGGCATGGCGGCCCGGTTGCAGGGCACTGGCGATGTGGCCGTGGCGTACCTGGGAGACGGCGCGGTCGAAGAGGGGGTGGTGCACGAGTCGCTCAATCTGGCCCGGGTGCAGAAAGACCCCGTGATTTTCGTGGTCGAGAACAATCTGTTTGCCAGTCACATGCACATCTCGCTGCGCCAGCCCTCAGATTGCACTGCGCGCTATGCCATCGCCCACGACATGCCCTTTCGAGTGGTGGACGGAAATGATGTGCTGGCCGTTGCCCGGGCCGCGGATGAGTTGGTGCGTGCGGCCCGGCAGGGCGCCGGCCCCGGTTTTTTGGAGGCGGTCACCTACCGCTGGTACGGCCACGTGGACTGGCGAGAGGACATTGATGTCGGTGTCCATCGCTCACAGCACGATGTGGACGATTGGCGTGCCAAGGACCCGGTCCGCCGTTTGGCGGAAGCCATGCAGGCCGCAGGGTTCTGGTCGGTTGCCCAACAGGCCGCCCTTCAGCAGGTGATCGACGGCCAGATCGAATCGGCCTGGAAGGCTGCTGCGGCCGACCCGCTACCGCCTCCGGAGTGGCTGCTGGGCCATGTGTATGCCCGGTCGGGAGGTTGATGATGGACCGACACAGCCACAACTACGGCACCGCGATTCTTGCGGCCTTTGAATACCTGCTGGAGAAGTACCCCGAAGTCTTTGTGATCGGGCAGGGCCTATGGAGCCCCTGGTATGTGGGCAACTCCATGACCGATCTGGACAAGCGGTTTGGAACGCGGCGCATCATCGATACACCGGTATCGGAGTCCGCCTGCACGGGGGCCGCAGTCGGTGCCTCGCTGGCGGGGATGAAGCCTATCGTGGTGCACCCGCGCATGGATTTCATGCTCTACGCCATGGATGCCATCGTTAACCAGGCTGCCAAGTGGTCTACCATGGTGGGGGGGCAGGCGCATCCGGCTGTCACCATCCGCGGCATCATCAACCGCGGAGGCGAGCAGGGCGCTCAGCACTCCCAGTCGCTGCACGCGTGGTTTGCCCATATTCCGGGACTGCGGGTCGTGATGCCAGCCACCGTGGCCGATGCCCGGGATTTGCTGATTGCGGCGGTGTTGTCGCCAGACCCGGTGGTGTACATCGATGACCGTTGGCTCTATGCCCAGACCGACGAACTGGGCCCCATCGTCGAACTCGATCTTGCCCAGCAAGGACCCCGGGTGCTGGCCGAGGGCTCGGACATCACGGTGGTGGGTTCCAGCTATGCGACCCACCTGGCGATGCAGGCGCGCGAACAACTGGCTTCGTTGGGGCATTCGGTGGAAGTGGTCGATCTCCGGGTCCTGAACCCGTTTCAACCCGATGTCATCCTGAGTTCGGCACAGAAGACCGGACGGCTGCTGGTGGTGGACGGCGGCTGGAAGGTCTGCGGCATGTCCTCCGAGGTGCTGGCGGCGGTGGCGGAGGGGCTGTCGCCTCAGGCGCTGGTCCGGTCGCCCGTCCGGTTGACCTTGCCCGACGCACCGGCACCGACTTCCCGTGCCCTTGAGGCCCTGTATTACCCGGACGTAGCCCGCGTCGTTTCTGCGGCCCTTGCCCTCCTTTGATTCACTGTCTGCTACTGGAGAACACCATGACAGCAACCAAATCGGTTCCATTCTTCAACTACCCCAGAGCCTAC
Source organism: Rhodoferax sp. (assembly GCA_018882485.1). Lineage (GTDB taxonomy): Bacteria > Pseudomonadota > Gammaproteobacteria > Burkholderiales > Burkholderiaceae_C > Rhodoferax. Next base: position 5,701 of record VERU01000103.1, read on the forward strand.
CTGGATGATCGGGAGGCTCTGCTGAAGATCTTCGACGATGTGGGTAGCCGAGGTGCCTTCATCATGCAGAAGGATCTTCGCGAGTTCGAGGCCGCGCTCGCCGCCTTCACCGGGGCCCGCCATGCCGTTGGCGTGGCCAACGCTACCGATGGGCTGGAACTTGCCTGGATGGCCGTTGGGTTGCGTCCGGGCGATGAAGTCATTTGCTGTTCCCACACCATGCTGGCCACGGCCTCGGCCATCAAGACGGCTGGCGGCACGCCGGTGCCCGTGGAATTGGCTCATGACGGCCTGATCGATCCCGATGCGGTTGCGGATGCGGTGAACCCGCGTACCGTCGGCATCATGCCAACCCAGCTCAATGGACGCACCTGCAACATGCAGAGCATCATGGACATTGCTCACCGGCATCGCCTGTTTGTGGTCGAGGACGCCGCCCAGGCCCTCGGTTCTCGCTTCAAGGGCCAGCACGCCGGCACCTTCGGGCAGGCGGCCGCCATCAGTTTTTTCCCGGCCAAGGTGCTTGGCAGCCTCGGAGACGGCGGCGGTGTGATCACCAACGATGACCACATCTTCGATCGGGTGTATCAACTGCACGACCATGGCCGAGACATCAATGGTGAGGTTCGCAGTTGGGGACGCAACAGCCGGCTGGACAATCTTCAGGCCGCCATCCTCAGCCACAACCTCAAGTCGTATGACAAGGTGATTGCGCGTCGGCGCAGCATCGCCAGTCTGTATCAGGCGCGTCTGGGTGAACTGGCGGAACTTCAACTGCCTCCGGCGCCGAACGCAGATCCCGATCACTTTGACATCTATCAGAATTACGAGCTGCAGGCAGACCGTCGGGATGAGCTGAAGGAGCATCTCCGGCTCAATGGCGTCGGCACCTTGATCCAGTGGGGCGGCAAGGCGGTCCATCAATGGGAGCGGTTGGGTTTCACCGTCAAGCTCCCGAAAGTGGAGCGCTTCTTCGAGCGCTGCATCATGCTGCCGATGAACATGTTCATCAGCGACGACGACGTGCACTACGTGTGCGACCAAGTGACCGCCTTCTACCGAGCCTGACGCCATGAAGCGCCTGTTCGATGTTCTGGCGTCGTTCTTCGGCCTGCTGGTGGCCTCACCGGTTCTGCTGCCTGTGATGTTTCTGGTTTGGCGGCAGGATCGCCATTCGCCGTTTTACGTCGCACCCCGTGTCGGCCTGGATGGCGTCCCGTTCAAGATGATGAAGCTCAGATCCATGGTGATCAATGCCGACAAGTCGGGGGTGGATTCCACCGGTGCCAACGACCGCCGGATCACCCCGGTGGGGCATTTCATCCGGCGCTACAAGCTCGATGAGTTGACGCAACTGTGGAATGTGCTCAAGGGCGATATGAGTCTGGTCGGCCCTCGACCCAACGTACAGCGCGAAACCGACCTCTACACGCCCGTGGAACGCCGCTTGCTGACGGTAAAACCCGGCATCACGGATTTTTCGTCCATTGTGTTTTCCGATGAGGGCGACATCCTCAGGGACCAACCCGATCCCGACATCGCCTACAACCAGTTGATACGCCCTGGCAAGAGCCTGCTGGGCCTGTTCTACATCGAGCACCGCAATCTTCTGCTGGACATCCAGCTTTGCTGGCTCACCGTTGTGGCCATTTTGTCGCGGGAAACCGCCTTGACCCGTGTCCAGGGGGTTTTGCAGAAACTCGGGGCGGACCCTTCGCTGCTGGAACTGGCCGCGCGCCAGAGGCCGTTGACGCCCCGTCCGCCGCCGGGCGGGACCAAGGTGGTGACATCGAGGGATGGCAATCCGTTTGCCTGACGGGATCCATCCAGGCGGTATTCAGGGGGATCGGAAGCGATGACAGGCCGTGCTTTGGACCCTGCGGCAGTCCGCATTCTGGCGTTGCCCCGGAATGCCAAGCGACTGATTGCGATCGCTGGGGACTCGGCCCTCTGCCTGCTCAGCGTTGTATTGGCGTTCTACCTGCGTCTGGGTGAATGGCCGATATCGCTCATCCAAACCCTGTTACCCATGGTGCTGTCGGTGGCGCTGGCCCTGCCGATCTTCATCAAGGCGGGCCTGTAC
>VERU01000104.1 GCA_018882485.1 Rhodoferax sp.
GCGTTCTGCTGGGTCACGGTGTCGAGCTGGGTGACGGCCTCGTTCACCTGGGCGATGCCGATGGCCTGCTCATGGGTCGCGTTGGTGATGAGCTTGATCAGCTCTCCGACTTCGCGCACCGAGCGCACCACCTCGTCGATGGTGACGCCGGCGTTTTTCATCTGCTGCGTGCCCTCGCTGATCTGATCGGTGGACTGCGCGATGAGATCGCGGATTTCCTTGGCGGCGACCGCGCTGCGCTGCGCCAGGGCCCGCACTTCCGACGCCACCACCGCGAAGCCCCGGCCCTGCTCTCCCGCCCGGGCCGCTTCGACCGCAGCATTGAGCGCCAGGATGTTGGTCTGAAAAGCGATGCCTTCGATCACGCCGATGATGTCGCGCATCTTGGCCGACGATTGATCGATGGCCCGCATGGCCACGCCAACCTGGTGGACCGCTTCGCCGCCCTGGCTGACCAGCTGCGTGCTGGCCGTACTGCGATCGGACACCTGGGCAGCGGTCGCCGCGGTTTGCTTCACGGTGCTGGACAACTGCTCCATGGAGGCGGCCGTCTCCTGCAGGCTGCTGGCCTGGGATTCGGTGCGCGCCGACAGGTCCATGCCGCCGGCTGCGATCTCGGCCGACGAATGGGTGAAAGCCTCGATCTCGCCACGCACGTCGCCCACCACGGCCTGCAGGTTGATCTGGATCTGGCGCAGTCCGCGGACCAGCGCGTTCATCGGGGGGGCGAACCCGGTGGCTACCGAGGTCGTCAGGTTGCAGCCGGCCAGGTCGCGGGCAAACTGCTCGGCGGCACTGACTGCCCGGCCAAAACTGCGCTGGAACCACAGCAGCAGGGCGGCGCCGCCGCCCAGCATCACGACCAGCTGCAGCAGGGTCCGCTCGTTCTCGCCCAGCCCCACGAGGGCCGGTGCCAGGGTGAGCGCGGCCAGCAACGCCAGCCCGACCGCCAGCCGGGCGGTGATGCTCAGGCGTGCCAGCCAGCCAGCGAAACCGCGCAGTCCCCGGTGGCGCACCTCGCCGCCGCTCAGGTAGAACGGCAGCCGCTTGCGCCTGCCTTCCTGCGCGGCCCGCATGCGGGCATACAGGGCCTCGGCCGCCTCGATGTCGGAACGCTTCGGCTTGATGCGGACCGACATGTAGCCGCTGGGTTTGCCGTTTTCCAGGATGGGCGTCACATTGGCCTGCACCCAGTAGTGATCGCCGTTCTTGCGCCGGTTCTTGACCATGCCGGTCCAGGGGCGCCCCCGGCCTATGGTCTGCCACATGTCCCGGTAGGCTTCCGGCGGCATGTCCGGGTGGCGCACGAGGTTGTGGTTCTGGCCGATCAATTCGTCGTACGAGTAGCCGCTGACCGCCACAAAGGCATGGTTGCAGTGGGTGATGTGGCCCTTGGTGTCGGTGGTGGAGACCAGCATCTGTTCGGCAGGGTAGTCGTACTCCTGCTGGGTGACGGGCAGATTCATGCGCATGGGGGGTCCTTGCAGGGGCAGCCTGTGGAGGTGCGGGCATCTTAAGCGATCGGTGGACCTCGATGGGGCGGATCAGGCCGGGTTTCCCAGCCCGTCTGTGCGCCCGCAGATCAGGGCCTCAGAATCGCCAGCCCGTTTGGCCCGTTGCTTCGGATTCGATAGCAACTTCTCCATATTCCACGGGACCTGGAGCTGCATTTTGCTGGGAATCTTCGAGCGGTGCCAGCGCCTGAAGTGCGGCCACCCGCACGCCCAGTAACCGCAGGCGGCGTGCCAGGGGCGCCCGCTTCAGGCACTGCCCGGCCGCCTGACGGATGGCTTGCGCATCGGCCACCGGGGCCGGCAGGGTCAGGTCGCGGGTCACGCTTCGAAAGTCGTCGAAGCGCAGCTTGATCCCCACGGTCTTGCCGGCGTACCCCTTGCGCTGAAGGTCATCGGCTACCTGCTGGCACAGCCGGGTGAAGATGGCCCCGAGTTCGATGCGGTCCTGTACCGGATGCAGGTCGCGATCGAAGGTGGTTTCCCGGCTCAGGCTCACAGGCTCGCTGTGCACGACCACGGCACGCTCGTCCTGTCCCCGCGCAACGCGGGCCATCCAGGCCCCGGTGCGCGGCCCGAAATGCGCCATCAGCCAGGCCCGATCGGCTGCGGCCAGTTCGCCGATCGTCTCGATGCCCAGGGCCTGCAGCCGGGCATCGGCCTTGGGCCCGATGCCGTTGATCTTGCGACACGGCAGCGGCCAGATGCGTGGCTCCAGATCGGACTCGTGCACGATGGAAATCCCGCCTGGCTTGTCGAACTCGCTGGCCATCTTGGCCAGCAGCTTGTTGGGTGCCACGCCGATCGAGCAACTCAGACCGGTGCGCTGCAGGATGCTTTTCTGGATCAGCCGCGCCAGCACCCGCCCCCCTTCGCGCTGGCCGCCAGGCACCTCGGTGAAATCGATGTAGACCTCGTCCACCCCGCGGTCCTCCATCACCGGGGCGATTTCGGTGATGATGGACTTGAACAGCCGCGAACAGCGCCGGTATTCCGCGAAATCCACAGGCAGCAGGATGGCCTGGGGACACAGCCGGGCCGCCTTCATCAAGCCCATGGCCGATCCCACGCCGTAACTGCGCGCCGCGTAGGTGGCGGTGGTGATCACGCCGCGGCCCGTGTAGTCCCCCAGCCTGGGAAAGAAATCGACGGGGATGCGCGCGAGGTCGTCCAGCGTCCAGACCCGCTGCGGTCGCTCGGCATTCAGCCGGTTCAGCAGCTCTTCGGCGTTGCGCCGCGAGCCACCGATCACCATGGGCAGTCCCTGGAGCTGCGGGTAGCGCAACAACTCCACGGACGCGTAGAACGCATCCATGTCCAGGTGGGCGATGCGACGGATGGACGCAGCAGGGGTGTCCACGCCTTGGCCCGCCCTCAGGCCTGGATCAGCCGTCCGTGTTGATCCGCCGGATCAGTTGCTGCAGCACCGACTGTGCGGCCTCGTGGCTCACCTGGCAGGTGCCGGCTGCAGCGTGTCCGCCGCCGCCGTGCTCCAGCATCAGGGCGCCCACGTTGGTCCGGCTGCTGCGGTCCAGGATGGACTTGCCGGTGGCCAGCACCACGTTCTGGCCCTGCAGGCCCAGCATCAGGTGGATGGAGATGTTGCATTGCGGGAACAGGGCGTACACCAGGAAGCGGTTGGCGGCCCAGATGGTTTTTTCCGCGCGCAGATCCAGCACCACCAGATTGCCGTGCACCTGCGCGCAGCGCAGGATCTGCTCGCGAGCCCGGGCGGTCTGCTCCGTGTACAGGTGGATGCGTTCGACCACATCGGGCAATTTGAGGATCTCGTCGATGTCGTGGTCCGCGCAGTAGCTGATCAGGTCCATCATCAGCTGGTAATTGCTGACCGTGAAGGTCTTGAACCGCCCGAGCCCGGTCCGGGAATCCATCAGGTAGTTCAGCAGCACCCATTTCTGCGGTTCCAGAATGTCCTGCAGCGAGTACTGGGCCGAGTCCGCCTGGTCCACGGCGGCCATCATTTCGGGGTTGATGCGGGGGAACCGGCTGACGCCGCCGTAGTGGTCGAACACCACCCGGGCGGCCGACGGCGCCTGCGCCCGGATGATGTGGTTGGACCGTTCGCCTGTGTTGCGCAGGGTCTCGGACTCGTGGTGATCGAACACCAGGTGCGCCTGCGGCGTGTAGGGCAGGTTGGTCGTGATGTCGTTGCCGGTGATGGCGACTTTGCCGTCCTGCACATCCTTGGGGTGCACGAAGGCGATGTCGTCGATCAGGTCGAGTTGCCGCAGCAGAACGGCACACACCAGTCCATCGAAATCACTGCGGGTGACCAGACGGTATTTTCTGGTTTCGGTCATGGCGATCCTCCTGAATCATTGTGGGGCAACGGGCCGGGTTGCTGGGGATGGACGCTGCCAGCCGGGCACAGCCCCCTGCGGCCTGCAGCGCGTTCCGAGTTTATCGGCGATCCGGCAGGCCGGCTGCGGGCAGCAAGATGCCAGCGTCCACCCGGTCGATCTGGGTGTGTCCGCAAAACGCCATCGTCAGGTCCAGTTCCCTGTGGATGATCTCCAGCGCCCTGGTCACGCCAGCCTCGCCCAGGGCTCCCAGTCCGTACAGAAAGGCACGGCCGATGTAGGTGCCACGCGCGCCCAGGGCGCGGGCCTTGAGCACATCCTGGCCGCTGCGGATGCCGCCGTCCATGTGCACCTCGATCTGCGAGCCCACGGCATCCACGATGGCCGGCAACGCCCCGATCGACGACTGGGCGCCGTCCAGCTGACGGCCACCATGGTTGGAGACGATCAGCGCGTCGGCGCCGCTGGCTACCGCCAGCCGGGCGTCCTCCACATCCTGGATGCCCTTGAGGATGATCTTGCCGCCCCAGCGCTTCTTGATCCATTCGACATCGCCCCAGTTGAGCGCGGGGTCGAACTGCTTGGCCGTCCATTCGCTCAACGACCCCATGTTGTCCACACCGGTCACGTGGCCGACGATGTTGCCGAACTGGCGCCGCGGCGTGCCCAGCATGCCCAGCGCCCAGCGCGGCTTGCTGGCGATATTGATCAGGTTGGGCAGCGTCAGTTTGGGAGGTGCCGACAGGCCGTTCTTCAGGTCCTTGTGGCGCTGGCCCAGGATCTGCAGGTCCAGCGTGATCACCAGGGCCGAGCAATGGGCGGCCTTGGCGCGGTCGATCAGGCGCTCGATGAAGCCCCGGTCTTTCATCACATAGAGCTGAAACCAGAAAGGGTGGCCGCCGGTGCCCTGGGCGACATCCTCGATCGAGCAGATGCTCATGGTCGACAGGGTGAACGGTATGCCAAATCTCTTGGCCGCCCGCGCGGCCAGGATTTCCCCGTCGGCATGCTGCATGCCGGTCAGCCCGGTGGGCGCAATGGCCACCGGCATGGCCACCGGCTGGCCGATCATGGTGCTGGCGGTGCTGCGGTTCTCCATGTTCACCGCCACCCGCTGGCGCAGCTGGATGCGTGAAAAGTCGCTTTCGTTGGCGCGGTAGGTCGATTCGGTCCACGAACCGGAATCGGCGTAGTCGTAGAACATGCGGGGCACGCGTCGGCGGGCCAGCTGGCGCAGGTCTTCGATGCAGGTGATCACGGGCATGGCGATGTACTCCTCGGGCAGGGCGGTCACTCAAACCCGATGGTAAGCCAGCCGCCAGCCGGTCAGTCGCCGAAGCAGATGCCCAGATCGCGGCCCGTGGTCAGGGTGTCGCCGTCCAGGGGCACCGCCTTCATGCGACCGGCCACATCCTGCAGGGGCACGTAATTCACGTTCGGGAAGGCCAGGGCCACGATCACGCCCGACAGGCCCTGCTCGAGTGCCCGCACCGCCGCTGCGCCGAAGCGCAGCGCGGCCAGGCGGTCGAAGGCCGTCGGACTGCCACCCCGCAGCAGGTGCCCCAGCACCACGGTGCGGGCGTCCTTGCCGGTGTGCCGTGCCAGCTCGGCAGCCACCTGTTCGCCGACCCCGCCCAGCCGCTCGGCGTGGCCACCCGCAGCGGCCTGCAGCACGCTGCGGGATCCGTCATGCGCACGGGCGCCCTCAGCTACCACCACCAGCGTGTACAGCCGGCCCTGGTCGTCGCGCTCGCGCACCTTGCGGACCACCGCGTCCAGGTCGTAGGGAATTTCCGGCAGCAGGATGGCGTGGGCGCCTCCGGCGATGCCCGCGTGCAGCGCGATCCAGCCGGCGTAACGCCCCATCAGCTCCACCACCATGACCCGCTGGTGGCTTTCGGCGGTGCTGTGCAGCCGGTCGATGCAGTCGGTGGCGAAGGCCACCGCCGAATCGAAGCCGAAGGTGGTGAAGGTGCGGTCCAGATCGTTGTCGATGGTCTTCGGTACCCCGATCACCGGCACACCCATGCGGTGCAGGCGCTCGGCGATGGTCAGGGTGCCGTCGCCGCCGACCGCCACCAGCGCATCGATGCCGTGGCTGCGCATGCGCTCCACCAACTCGGCGGAGCGATCGGTCACCCCAGGGCTGCCGTCTGGCCGGGTCACCGGAAACTGGAAGGGGTCGCCCCGGTTGGTGGTCCCGAGCAGGGTACCGCCCAGGTGCGAAATGCCACGCACCCGGTCCCGGGGCAGGGGCATCAGTCCGCCGTCGGCGTAGCGGCGCGGCTCCAGCAGGCCGTTGAAGCCGTCGCGGATGCCTACGCAGTCCCAGCCGCGGTTGGCGGCTCCTTGGGCCACCGCCCGGATCACGGCGTTGAGTCCGGGCGCGTCACCGCCCCCGGTGCTGATGGCGATGCGTCGGATCGTGGGCGTCATGGCAGGCTCCAGTGGGCGATCTCGATTCTGCCGCAAGCCCGGTCGGGGGCGGCGGCTGAGGAATCGCAAGCCCCGCGCTCGGGCAGGCCGCATGATGGCTCCGGTTCAAGCGGAGCCCGACGTGCCGATCCACCTACCCCAGCAGGCGCTGGCAGGCCCGAGGGCGTGCCGGGTTCTGGCCTGGGCGCTGGCAGTGGGCTGGGGGGCTTGGGGGACCTGCCTGGCCGGGCCATCCGGACCGGTCGCGTCACGCGATGGCCTGCTGGCGGGATACGCCGCCATCAGCAAACGCCCCGATGCGCGCCTGGCCGGTCGGCCCCTGTACCTGCAGTCCGACGAGGCCGACGGGGTGTTGCGCGGCGAGGTCTACGCGGTGCTGGACCAACCCTTTGAGGCGGTGCGCCAGGCCCTGAGCCTGCCGGCACCCTGGTGCGAGGTGCTCATCCTGCACCTGAATGTCAAGTCCTGCCAGCCGTCGGGCGAGCCGGGCGGGTCGGTGCAGCTGGAGGTCGGGTTGGGTCGCAAGTTTGAGGAGCCCCTGGAACGTGCGCATGCGCTCAGGCTGGGCTTCCAGCTCGCGGTGTCGCGCCCCGATCGGCTGCAGGTGCTGCTGCAGGCGCCGCAGGGACCCTTGGGCAGCCACGACTTCCGGATCGAACTCGATGCCATGCCCCTGGCAGCAGACCGCGCGCTGCTGCGGCTGACCTACAGCTACGGAATGTCCCGTGTGGCGCGATGGGCCATGCAGGCCTATCTGGCGACCTTGGGGCGCGACAAGCGGGGTTTCAGCGTCGTCGGTCGTGATCCGCAGGGCCAGCCCCTGCGCATCGATGGCCTCCGCGGGGTGCTGGAGCGCAATGCGGTGCGCTACTACCTCGCCGTGGACGTGTACATGGGCACTCGCGAGGTGCCGTCCGAGCGCCGCCTCGAGCAGCGCCTGCAAGGCTGGTTTGCCGCGACCGAGGCCTATGAGCAACTGCACGAAGTCGAGCGCGACGCCTACTTGTCCATGAAGCGCAAGGAAACGCAGCGGCTGGGGGTCCGCCCGGGCCTTTGAGGTCTGACGGTTTCATGCCAGCCGGGTCCGGTGCCGCCGGATTTCCTGCAGCACCCGTTCGGGCGCCGTGCCACCGAGGGTGGCGCGGGCCTGCAGCGAACCCTGCAGGCTCAGGACTTCGAACACGTCCGCTTCGATGCGGGGGTGGAAGGTTTGCAGCACCGCCAACGGCAATTGGGCCAGGTCGACCTGGCGGGCCTGCGCTTCGCGCACGGCCCGGGCCACGGTCTCGTGGGCGTCGCGGAAGGGCAGCCCCTGCTTGACCAGGTAATCGGCCAGGTCCGTGGCGGTGGCATGTCCGCGCAGGGCTGCCTGTTCCATGGCCGGGGGGTTCACGGCCAGCCCGGCGCTGCGCGGGCCGGTGGCCGGATCGATTTGCCCGCCGATCATCTCGGCAAAGATGCGCAGGGTGTCCCTGAGGGTGTCCACGGTGTCGAACAGCGGTTCCTTGTC
>VERU01000105.1 GCA_018882485.1 Rhodoferax sp.
GTCCAGGATGCGCTGATGACCGTTGGTGGCAGCGCCGCCGGCCTGCTCCACGATCCAGCTCATGGGGTTGGCCTCGTACATCAGGCGCAGCTTGCCGGGCTTGTCGGGTTCGCGCTGGTCCCAGGGGTACATGAAGATGCCGCCGCGGGTGAGGATGCGGTGCACGTCGGCCACCATGCTGGCGATCCAGCGCATGTTGAAGTCCTTGCCCCGCGGGCCCTCGCGGCCCTGCAGGCATTCGTCGATGTAGCGGCGCACCGGTGGCGCCCAGTGCCGCATGTTGCTCATGTTGATGGCAAATTCCCGGGTGTCCTCGGGAATGCGCAGGTTCTCCTCGGTCAGCACGAAAGAACCCTGCTCGCGGTCCAGGGTGAACTGGGCCACCCCGTCGCCGACGGTCAGCACCAGCGTGGTCTGGGGCCCGTAGATGCAGTAGCCCGCAGCCACCTGCCGCTGCCCGGCCTGCAGGAAGTCCTGCTCGCTCACGCCGGTGCCTTCGGGTTTGCGCAGCACGCTGAAGATGGTGCCGATGCTCACGTTGACGTCGATGTTGCTGGAGCCGTCCAGCGGATCGAACAGCAGCAGGTATTCGCCCTGGGGGTAGCGGTTGGGCACGGTGTAGATGCTGTCCATCTCCTCGCTGGCCATGGCCGCCAGGTGGCCGCCCCATTCGTTGGCCTCGATCAGCACCTCGTTGGCAATGATGTCGAGCTGCTTCTGCACCTCGCCCTGCACGTTTTCGCTGCCGGCACTGCCCAGCACCCCGCCCAGCGCCCCCTTGTTGACGGCATGGCTGATGCTCTTGCAGGCGCGCGCCACCACCTCCAGCAGCAGCCGCAGGTCGGAGGGGATGTGGTGGTCCACCCGCTGCTGCTCGACCAGGTAGCGGGTCAGGGAGATCTTGCCGGCCATGGTTCAGTCCTCCAGGGCGCGGCCCACCACCTCGCGCACATCGCGGCTGAGGTCGGTCTTGGCAGCAACGCGGGCGATGGCCTCGCGGGCGGCGCTGCGGTAGGGCTCGGCCAGCTTCTTCCAGCGGTCCATGGCCCGTGCCAGCCGGGCTGCCACCTGCGGGTTGAAGCTGTCGAGCTCGATCACGCGCTCGCTCCAGAACACGTAGCCGGCTGCGTCGCGGCGGTGGAAGGCACCCGGGTTGCCGCTGCAGTAGCTGAAGATCAGGCTGCGGGCGCGGTTGGGGTTGCGCAGGTGGAAATCCGGGTGGGCCATGAGCTGGCGCACCGCGCCCAGCACCTGGCCGCCCCGGTCGCAGGCGCCGGCCTGCAGCGCAAACCACTTGTCCAGCGCGAGCTCTTCGTTCCTGAACAGCGCATGGAATCGCGCCAGCGCCGGGGCGGCCAGCTCGTGGCCGCTGTGCACCAGCGCCGACAGGGCGTGGAAGCGGTCGGTCATGTTGTCGGCGTCCTTGAACCGCTGGTAGGCCTTGCCCGGCCACACCGCGTCGCCGCTCTCGCCTGCTGCCAGGCACAGGTGGCCCAGGGCCATGCCCGCCAGGGCACGCCGGCCGCTGGACACGGGGTCGGGCCGGTAGCCGCCGTTGTCGTGGTGGGCCTCGAAGGCCCACACCCAGTCGCCGTGCAGGGCGGTGGCGAGCTGCAGGCGCATGGCTTCGCGCACCGCGTGGATGCGCTGCGGGTCCACCACCTCCAGCTGTTCGGCGATGTAGGTTTCCGACGGCAGGGTCAGCGCCAGTTCCTTGAACGCCGGGTCGAGCTGCTGCGAGCGCAGCAGTTGCCGCAAGGCCGAAACATAGGCATCGGACAGGCCTCCAGCCCTTGTCCCGTCTGCATCTTGTGCTATGAGTTCCATAGCGCTTCGCAAGGCCAGGCGCTGCCCGGCCTCCCAGCGGTTGAAGGGGTCGGGGTCGGCGGCCAGCAGGGTCAGCAGGTCGGCGTCCGGGGTCGGGGCGTCCAGTACCACCGGCGCGCTGAAGCCGCGCAGGATCGAGGGCACCGGCTCTTCGGGCAGGTCCACGAAGGTCACCGACTGGCTGGCTTCGGTCAGCACCATCAGGTGGTGGTCGGCACCCGGGGCGTTGGCGGCGGTGCGCAGGGTCAGCGCCTGTCCGCTGCGTCCCACCAGCCCCAGGCTCACCGGGATCACGAAGGGCGCCTTGTCGGCCTGGCCGGGTGTGGGTGCGCAACTCTGCGTCAGGGTCAGGGTGTAGCTGCGGGTCTGGGCGTCGTACTGCCCGCTGGCCTGCAGTCGCGGCGTGCCGGCCTGGCCGTACCAGCGCTTGAAGGCCTCCAGATGCCGCGCCAGCGCCGAGTCCGGGTTGGCGTCGGCGATGGCCTGGGCAAAGTCGTCACAGGTGACGGCCTGTCCGTCGTGCCGCCCGAAGTACAGCGCCAGCCCCCGGGCGAAGCCCTCGCGGCCCACCAGGGTCTGCATCATGCGCACCACCTCGGCGCCTTTTTCGTAGACGGTGACGGTGTAGAAGTTGTTGATCTCGATGTAGCTGTCGGGCCGCACCGGGTGCGCCATGGGGCCGGCGTCTTCCGGGAACTGGGCGGTGCGCAGCAGGCGCACGTCCTCGATGCGCTTGACGGCGCGGGCCGAGGGCGTGGCGCACAGGTCCTGCGAGAACTCCTGGTCGCGGAACACCGTCAGGCCCTCTTTCAGGCTCAGCTGGAACCAGTCGCGGCAGGTGACGCGGTTGCCCGTCCAGTTGTGGAAGTACTCGTGCCCGACCACGCTCTCGATGTTGGCGTAATCGGTGTCGGTGGCGGTGGCGGGGTTGGCCAGCACGTACTTGGTGTTGAAGATGTTCAGGCCCTTGTTTTCCATGGCGCCCATGTTGAAGTCGCTGGTGGCGACGATCATGAAGCGTTCCAGGTCCAGCGGCAGGCCGAAGCGGGCCTCGTCCCAGGCGACCGAGGCCATCAGCGAGTTCATCGCGTGTTCGGTCTTGTCCATGTCGCCAGGGCGCACATAGACCTGCAGCAGGTGCTCGCGCCCGGCACGCGAGCGGATGCGCTGCTCGCGGCACACCAGCTGGCCCGCCACCAGCGCGAACAGGTAGCTGGGCTTCTTGTGCGGGTCCACCCAGGTGGCGAAGTGCCGGCCCTCGTTGCCCGGGCCTTCCAGCGGGCCCTGCGCCACCAGGTTGCCGTTGGACAGCAGCACCGGGTACCGGCGCCGGTCGGCCCGCAGCGTGACGGTGTAGCTGGCCATCACATCGGGCCGGTCCAGGAAATAGGTGATGCGGCGAAAGCCCTCGGCCTCGCACTGGGTGAAGAACGAGTCGTTGCTGACGTAGAGCCCCATCAGCGCGGTGTTCTTGGCCGGCGCGCAGGTGGTGAAGATCTCCAGCTCGAAAGAGCCTTCGGCGGGCAACTGGTCCAGTACCAGTTGCCCGGTTTCCACCTTGAAGGCGGCGCCCTGGCCGTTGACCAGCACCCGGGCCAGGTTCAGGTCTTCGCCATGCAGCCGCAGCGGCTGGGCCGCCACGTCCGGGTTGCGGCGCAGCGTCATCCTGTTGAGCACCCGGGTTTTGGCCGGGTCGAGGTCGAAGCTCAGGTGCACGGTGTCCACCCAGTAGGCGGGGGGGGTGTAGTCGGCGCGGCGTATCACCGGCGCAGCGCTGGTATCAGCAGAGGGCAACATCAAGGGTCTCCAGGAATCCGGTTCGGATGAGTTCGCGGTAATCGCTGACGCGGTGCAGCACATGGGGGCCGGCCAGTTGCTCGGGCGTGAACGAGGTACACAGGCCGACGGCCTGCATGCCGGCGCGCCGCGCCGCTTCGATGCCCAGCGGGGCATCCTCGAACACGATGCAGGCCTCGGGCGCCACGCCCATGCGGCGCGCCGCCTCCAGAAAGATCGCGGGCTCGGGCTTGCCCGGCAGGCCCTCGTCGCCGCCCACCACCGCGTGGGGCGCCTGTGGCAGGCGCAGGTGCCCGAACACAAAGGCGATGTTGTGCCGGTCGCCGGCGGTGCCCACCCCGATCTTCAGTCCGCGCTGGCGGCCGAGGTGCTGGAATTCGGTGAAGCCCGAGACTTCGCGGAACACCGGGCCGAAGGCTTCGCGGTACATCGATTCCTTCTCGTCGACCAGCGCGCGCGCCTCCTCGGGCGCAAACGGGCGACCGAACAGCTCGGGCATGCATTCGGCCCCGGTGCGGCCCGTGGTGCGGCGCATCAGGTCGTCGACATCGATGCGCAGACCGTGGCGCAGCGTGAAGTCGATCCAGCTCTGCCGGTGGTGGCCCATGGAGTCGATCATGGTGCCGTCGATGTCGAAGATCAGCGCCGCCACGGGTCGCGAGACGGGGGCCATGTCAGACCCCCTGCTTGAGCGAGGCTTCGATGAAGGCGTCCAGATCGCCGTCGAGCACCTTCTGGGTGGCCGAGGTCTCGTATTGGGTGCGCAGGTCCTTGATGCGGCTCTGGTCCAGCACATAGGACCGGATCTGGTGGCCCCAGCCGACGTCGGTCTTGCTGTCCTCGAGTTTCTGCTGGGCCTCCATGCGCTTGCGCATCTCGAAATCGTAGAGCCGGCTGCGCAGGCGCTTCCAGGCCACGTCGCGGTTGCTGTGCTGGCTGCGGCCGTCCTGGCACTGCACCACGATGCCGGTGGGGATGTGCGTCAGGCGCACCGCCGAGTCGGTCTTGTTGATGTGCTGGCCGCCGGCGCCGCTGGCGCGGAAGGTGTCGGTGCGCACATCGGCCGGGTTGATGTCGATCTCGATCGAGTCGTCCACCTCCGGATAGACGAACACCGAGGCGAACGAGGTGTGGCGCCCGCCCGAGGAGTCGAACGGCGACTTGCGCACCAGCCGGTGCACCCCGGTTTCGGTGCGCAGCAGGCCGAAGGCGTACTCGCCCTCCACCTTGATGGTGGCGCCCTTGATGCCGGCGGTGTCGCCCGGCGACTCGTCCTCCAGCGTGGCCTTGAAGCCCTTGCGTTCGGCGTAGCGCAGGTACTGGCGCAGCAGCATGCTGGCCCAGTCGCAGGCTTCGGTACCGCCGGCGCCGGCCTGGATGTCCAGGAAGGCGTTCATCGGGTCCGCCGGGTTGTTGAACATGCGGCGGAACTCCAGGTCCTCCACCGTGCGGGCCAGCGTGGCGGCCTCCGACTCGATGGTCAGCAGGCCGGCCTCGTCGCCCTCGTCGCGCGACATCTCGAACAGCTCGGTGTTGTCGGCCAGCTCACGCTCCAGCGAGTTCAGGGTCAGCACCACCCCGTCCAGCGCCTTTTTCTCCTTGCCCAGCTCCTGGGCGTGTTTGGGATCGTTCCAGACGGCCGGGTCTTCCAGCGCCGCGTTGACCGTCCTCAGCCGTTCCGCTTTGGCATCGTAGTCAAAGATACCCCCGAAGCTCGGCGGTGCGCGCGCTCAGGTCCGCGAGCCGGGTGCCGATGAGGTTGATGCGTTCTGCTTCCATGGTGTCTGTCCTGAAGAGGTGGGTGATCCGAAACGAGGGCGGATTTTCTCATGCGCCGGGCGCGCGCCCGGGCCCGGCCGTTCGGCGGGCGCGGGGCAGGGCGCGGCGGCTTCAGGCCAGGAAGGCTTCGATGTGCTCGGCCAGCCGCTGCGGCTGGTCGTGGTGCAGCATGTGACCGGCGTCCTCGATGCGCACGATGTCCACCTGCGGCACCGATTTGAGCCGCTGGTGGTATTCGTCCAGCGAGTAGCGACCCTGGGTCCACTGCTGCAGCGTGTTGTCGCCCGCCTCGACCGACAGCACCGGCATGGTCAGCCGCTGGTACAGGCCCAGCAACTCCTCCACCCGGAACAACTGGGCATTGACGATCTTGTGCGCCGGATCGCCCAGGATGTGCCAACGCCCCTGGGCATCGGGTTCGGCCCAGTGGCGGGCCAGCCAGTCCGCCTTGTCACGGGTCAGCCGGCGGTTGGTCTTCATGAGCCGGCGCGCCACCTGGTCCACGCTGTCGTAGCTTTTCAGCGCCATCTCGCCCCGGTGGAACTGCTTGAGCTCGTCCATCCAGCGTGCGTAGCGGCCCGGGGCCTGGGCGGGCTGGGTGGCGGGCATGCCAAAACCTTCCAGATTGACCAGGCGGCGCACCCGCTCGGGCCGCACGCCGCCGTACTGCATGACCACGTTGCCGCCCATGCTGTGTCCCACCAGGTGGACCGCCCGGTCACCCGCGTAATGGTCGAGCAGAAAGTCCAGGTCGGCCAGGTAGTCGGGAATCCAGTAGTTGTCCACCGGCCCGCCGCGGGTCAGGCCGTAGCCGCGCCAGTCGGGTGCGATCACATGGTGGTCTGCCGCCAGCGCGTCCACCACGAACTGGTAGCTCGCGCCCACATCCATCCAGCCGTGCAGCATCACCAGCGGCACGGAGTCGGCGCTGGCCTCGCCCCAGATGCGGACGTGGTAGCTCAGGTTGCGCACCGGCACGAACTCGGAGCGGAAATGGCGCTTGACTTGGTACATTTGCCGGATCATACGGAGCCCGATCTTGGTCAAACGTCAGCAAAGCGACAGCCGCGCCGCCGCCGGCACCCCGGCGCACGATTCGTACGCCGCCCTGCACCAGGGGTTTCGCTGGCAGGTTCCGGCGCAGTTCAACATCGCCGAGGTCTGCTGCGCGCGCTGGGCCGCGCACCCGGATGCTGCAAAAAAAATAGCAGTCCAGGTCCATTCCACGGGGGCTGCAGGCCGATTTCATACCTACGCCGAGCTGCAGGAGCAGGCCGACCGGCTGTCGCATGCGCTGCTTGCCCTGGGCGTGCGGCGCGGCGACCGCGTGGCCGTGGTGCTGCCGCAGCGCTTCGAGACCGCGGTCGCCCTGATGGCGGTGCTGCAGATGGGCGCGGTCGCCATGCCGCTGTCCATCCTGTTCGGCCCCGACGCCCTGGAGTTCCGGCTGCGCGACAGCGAGGCGGTGGTGGCGCTGTGCGACGACAACGCGCTGGCGGCGTTGCAGCAGGTGCGGGCCAACTGCCCGTTGCTGCGCACCGTGATGGGGGTGGGCGGCGCGGCCGTGCCGGCCGATGTGTCCTACGAGCAGGCGACCGCCCGGCCCGGCCCCGCCTTCGTGCCGGTGCACACTGCCTGCGACGAGGCCGCCGTGCTCATTTACACCAGCGGTACCACCGGCAACCCCAAGGGCGCGCTGATCCCGCACCGGGCGCTGATCGGCAACCTGAGCGGCTTTGTCTGCAGTCAGAACTGGTTCGGCTTCGACGGCGTGGCCAATGCGGCCACCGAGGCGGTGTTCTGGAGCCCGGCCGACTGGGCCTGGACCGGCGGACTGATGGACGCGCTGCTGCCCACGCTGTACTTCGGTCGCCCGATCGTGGCCTACAGCGGCCGCTTCAGCCCGCAGACGGCCTTTGAGCTGATGCAGCGCTTTGGCGTGACCCATACCTTTCTGTTCCCGACCGCTCTCAAGGCCATGATGAAGGCCTACCCCGGCAGCCCCGGCCGCAGCGTGCGCGAACAATTCGGCCTGCAGCTGCAGGCCATCATGAGCGCCGGCGAGTCGGTGGGGGACGCCGTCTTTGCCTACTGCCAGTCGCAGCTGGGCGTCACCGTCAACGAGATGTTCGGTCAGACCGAGATCAACTACATCGTGGGGAACTGTGCCCCCACGCTCGGCGCTGCGCGTACCTCGCTGCCCCCCGAGGGGGCGCAACCCGCCTTGGGGCGGCCCGACGCTGCGCGGCTCTTGCCGGGCATCGGCTGGCCGGCGCGGCCGGGCAGCATGGGGCGGCCCTATCCGGGCCACCGGGTGGCCGTGATCGACGAGGCGGGGCAGGAGTGTCCGGGGGGGG
>VERU01000596.1 GCA_018882485.1 Rhodoferax sp.
GTACAGCAGGGCAATGAAAAACAGCGACCAGGCGACCGAGCGGCGTGTTTCGGAAACGCTGGACGTCGTCAGAAAACGGGTCAGAAGGTGCGGCATCCCGGCGGTGCCCACCATCAGACAGAACATCAGCGCCAGAAAATTCAGGCGGGATGCCTCAGGGGTCTGCAGCAGGGTCCCGCTGGCATCGACCATCGGCGGGAAAGGTTGCACATGGGGCGGCATCCCAGCCAATGTTCGGGCTCGGTCTCGGCTGTCGACCCAGGCCCGGGTCCAGACGTCGCGGGCGGCGACGGTATCGCGCGGCAACGCGGCCAACTCCCGACGCACCTCGGTGATGGCGGCATCCTCTGCACGCCGCTCCTGCAGTTGCCTGAGGTTATCCAGCAAAGCCTGTCGGTCCCGCTCCAGCGAACCTTCCACGTCTCGCAACTTGGCCTCATAGTGCCGAGCCCGCCGGGCATACACATCCGTCACCTGTTGTTCGGCAGGTGATGCCGCCAGCCGCGATTCCAAAGCTGTGATCTTCTGCAACTGCTGGCCGTAGACAAAGGGGGCCATGGGGTTGCCCAGTTGCTTGAAGGCAAGCCAGGACACCGGGATCAGAAAAGCGAGGATCAAGATGACATATTGAGCCACCTGGGTCCAGGTGACCGCTCGCATGCCGCCAAGAAACGAGCACAGCAGCACACCGCCCAGGCCAAGAAGAATGCCAATCTCGAACTGCACACCTGTCAGTCGGGAGGTGATCAGGCCCACACCGTAAATCTGCGCGACCACGTACATGAACGAGCAGACCACTGCCGCCAAGGCCGCAATTCGGCGGGGCCATCGGCCACCGTACCGCACACCGAAAAAGTCGGGCACGGTGTACAAGCCAAGCCGCCGGAGATAGGGCGCGACCATCAGAGCCACGAGGCAGAAGCCACCGGTCCATCCGATGATGTAGACCAAACCGCCGGGTTGGAGCCCGTTACCGGAAAAGCCCTGGAGGTACAGACCGCCCGCCAGGCTGATGAATGAAGCAGCACTCATCCAGTCCGCTGCGGTGGCCATGCCGTTGTACACGGCAGGGATCCGTCGCCCTGCGACAAAGTATTCGTCAGCGTCCGACGTCCTCGAATAAATACCGATGCCAGCGTAGAGGGCAATGGTGGCGAACACAAAGATCGCTCCCATCCATGTCTTGCGCAGGCCCAGATCCTCTGCCACCACCAAAGCGGCCATGAACAGCATCAAGACCACCAGGTACATGGCGAAACGGCCATGCAGACGCCGCCGGTAGGCGGCCAATTGGGCGCTGTAGGCAGCCTCCTCGGGGACCCGTCGGTTGGCCACCCAGGCAAAGATCACCACGATGGCGATAAAGGCCAACACACTGCCCTGGGCGGCGAGCCAGTAACCCAGCGGCCAGCCTGCGACCGTGAACTGCAGATCTTCCGCAAAGAAAACCAGGCCAAAGGAAGCCAGGAACCAGGCCAGGAGCAAGCCGATATGGAAGCCACCGAACCGGGATGCACGCATGGGACGCTGGGCCGCCGGGGAGGCCGTCACCGCCGAGCCAGCCTGATCGGGACCCATGCCGTCCGTGGCCATTCGATGGCTACACGCCGGCCAGCCGCTTCCAGGTACTCACCACGGAATCGGGGTTCAGGGAGATGGACGATATACCGGCCCGCTGCAGCCATTGCGCGAAGTCGGGATGGTCGCTGGGTCCCTGGCCACAGATTCCAATGTACTTGCCCCTGGACTTGCACGCATCGATAGCCAGCCGGATCAGCGCCAGCACAGCCGGATCC
>VERU01000106.1 GCA_018882485.1 Rhodoferax sp.
TCGGCAAGGAGCGGATCACATCCCATCCCTTGCAGGACACCGAATACTTCACGATCGGCAAATTCAAGGTGCAGTTCCTTGCATCGGAGCCGTCGCCGGGGCCCGGTGCAGCGCCGGATGATGCGGCCGCAGAACCCCCGCCGGCCGCGATCCGGGTGCTGTCGGGCACCGCCGAAGGACGGCAACTGGCCCTGTCCAAGCCGGTGACCACCTTGGGCAAGACGGGCGTGGCCGTGGCCGCCATCACCCGCAAGCCCGACGGCTATGAATTCCATCATGTGGAAGGTGGTGGCCGCCCGACCGTCAACGGGCAGCCGGTGGGCCATCAGCCTGTGCGTCTGAAGGACGGCGACCGGATCGAGATCGCGGGCACCCAGATGCAGTTCGTGCAGCCCTGATCGGCGCTATGATGGGTCTCCATCCCCGCCGCCTCACCGACTCGGGCTAGCCGCAGCCCGCATCTGTCATCCGCCATGCGCTATCTGCTGCAACACCGGGCCCGCATCGCAGTCACCTTGCTGCCCCTGGTGTTTGCCGTGTTGCATGCGATCGGCTGGCTGCGCATCGGCCTGATCGATCGGCTCGAGACCATCATCTACGACTTCCGGCTGGTTGCGACCATGCCCAGAACGCTGGATCCCCGGGTGGTGATCGTGGACATCGACGAGCGCAGCCTGGCCGAGGTCGGCCGCTGGCCCTGGAGCCGCAACCGTCTGGCGGACCTGATGAACGAGTTGTTCGACCGCCAGCAGATCGCGGTGGCCGGGTTTGACGTGGTGTTTGCCGAACCGGACGAGAGTTCCGGCCTGAAGCAGTTGCAGGAGCTGGCCCGGGGTGCGTTGCGTGACCAGCCTGCCTTCTCGGATCGGCTGGGCAAGTTGCAGGACGGGCTGGACTACGACGGAAGGTTCGCCCGGGCCCTGGAGAATCGGCCGGTGGTCATGGGCTACTACCTGACGGGTGACCGTCAGGGGCGAAAGTCGGGTGTATTGCCCGCGCCGGTGTTTGACCAGAAGACCCTGCAGGGGCGTCGGGTCGCCAGCTTTGAATGGGATGGATACGGCTCCAATATCGAACGCCTCGCCGAAGCGGCGCCGCAGGCCGGTTTCTTCAATACCATCGAGGCGGTCGACGGCGTGGTGAGATCGGTCCCCCTGGTTGCCGAACTGGGGGGCAATTACTACGAATCCCTGTCGCTGGCCATGTTCCGGGTGGTTGCCGGCATGCCCGGCGTGATGCCCGGATTTCCACAGGGCTCGCAGCCGGGCGACCTGTACCAGGGTCTGGAGAGTGTTGTTTTGCGGCAGGGCGCGCAATCGATCCGCATCCCCGTTGACGACCGCATCGCGGTACTGGTGCCCTACCGCGGCCTCGGAGGTCCGGAGGGCGGATCGTATCGCTATGTCTCCGCCAGCGACGTGCTGGGTCAGCGCCTGGCGCCCGGTGAATTGCGTGACAAGATGGTCCTGATCGGGACCACCGCGCCCGGTTTGCTCGATCTGAGAACCACGCCGGTGGGCAATGCCTATCCCGGTGTGGAAGCCCACGCCAATGTGATCTCCAGTTTTCTGGATGGCCGCAACCTGGTTCGCCCCGACTATGCTGCCGGTTTCGAGATGGCGCTGTTGATCGTGGTCGGTTTGACGCTCGCCCTGGCGCTGCCCGGCATGTCGGCCGTGGTGGCCGTGGTTTCCAGTGGCGTCACCCTGGCTGGACTGGTGGGGCTCAATGTCTGGCTGTACCAGTCGGCCAACCTGGTGCTGCCTTTGGCGCTGCTGCTGACCCTGACGGTCGTGGCCCTGGTCCTGAATATGAGCTACGGTTATTTCGTCGAAAGCCGCTCCAAGCGCGATCTGGCGCAGTTGTTCGGCACCTACGTGCCGCCCGAACTGGTGGACGAAATGGTCAAGGACCCGGAACGCTACAGCATGAGCGCCGCCAACCAGGAGCTGACGGTGATGTTCTGCGACATGCGGGGGTTCACCAGCCTGTCCGAGCGCATGCAGCCGCTGGAGTTGCAGGCCCTGCTCAATGCGGTGTTCAGCCGGCTGACCCGGGTGATACGCAGCAATCTGGGCACCATCGACAAGTACATGGGAGACTGCGTGATGGCCTTCTGGGGCGCACCGGTTCCTACGGCCGATCACGCCCGCCTGGCGGTCAAGTCGGCCCTGGAGATGAACCTGGCGCTGCGCGAGATCAACCGGGAGCACGAGGCCCGCGGCATACCGTCGATCAGTCTGGGCGTGGGGCTCAACACCGGCACCATGTGCGTGGGGGACATGGGTTCGGACATCCGGCGCAGCTACACCGTGATCGGCGACGCGGTCAACCTGGGTTCCCGGCTGGAGGGACTGTCCAAGGTGTACGGGGTCGATACCGTGGTCAGCGAGTCGACGCGCGACCTGGCGCCCGAATTCATCTGGCAGGAGCTGGACCGGGTCCGCGTCAAGGGCAAGGCGCAGGCGGTATCCATCTACTGGCCGGTCGGAGAGCGGGCTTCGGTCTCGACCGAGCAGCAGCAGGAACTCAGGCTGTGGTCGATCTTTCTGGAAGCCTACCGCCGGCAGGACTGGTCGGCCTGCGACGAGCCCCTGCGGGAGGTGTTGAAGCGCCAGCCCGGCCGACCCCTGTACCATCTCTATGCAGATCGCCTGGCCGAGCGCCGTGCGCAGCCGACCGATCCCGACTGGGACGGTGCCACCAATTTTGAGACCAAGTAAAAGAACACCAAGGGCCTGAGACCATGAAAGTGCGTGTACTGGGATGTTCAGGCGCCATTGCCCGCGACTGTCGGACGACCTCTTTTCTGATCGACAACGACGTCCTGATCGATGCCGGCACCGGCGTGGGCGATCTCACGCTGGAGGAAATGTGCGCCGTTGAGCATGTGCTGCTGACGCACGCCCACCTGGACCATATTGCCGCCCTGCCCCTGATGGTCGACGCCGTGGGCACGGCCCGGGGCAAGCCGCTGTGCATCCATGCGCTGGAGGGGACCTTGCAAGCCCTTCGCGATCACATCTTCAACGATGTGATCTGGCCGGACTTCGGCCGCATTCCGACGCCGCAGAACCCCTTTGTGAGTTTTCATCCCCTGCACACCGGGCAGACCCTGCAGCTGGGGCGCAAGGTCTTCGAGGCGCTGCCGGCGGTGCACACGGTGCCGGCGGTGGGTTATGCGGTGACGGCCGGCACTGGTTGCTGGGTGTTCAGTGGCGATACCGGTCGCAATCCGGCCTTCTGGGAGCGTGTCAACCAGCTGAATGTGGCGGTGCTGGTGATCGAGACCGCGTTCAGCAACCGGGAAAAGGAACTGGCCCTGCTGAGCCGGCACCTGTCGCCCGATGTGCTGGCCGAGGAACTCGACCGCATTGAGCCGGGCCGGCGATACCCGGTCTACATCACCCACACCAAGCCCTCCCAGACCGAGTTGATCATGACCGAAATCCAGTGTTTCGATCAGACCCAGGAGGAAGGCAACCATGTATCGCACGACATCCGCTGGCTGAAGGCGGGCCAGGAGTTCGATTTGTGACCTCGGCTGCGCGGCCACCGGAATCCGGCGAGCCGTCGTTCAGCGGGCTGCAGCGCCCGCCTGCCGGTCTGGAAGGACCGGCTTTCGAGGCCCAGTTCTATCGGCAGTTGCAGCGGGTGACCACGCTGGTCCATCAGGCTGGCAACCTGGACCGGATCGTGCAGGAATGCAGCGCCGACATCTGCCGCCTGTTCGATGCCGACCGCATGACCCTTTATGCGGTGCACGATGACGGCAGTTCCATCGTGTCGCGCGTCAAGACGGGTCTGGGCGCCTACCAGAACATCCAGCTGCCGATATCGCCGCGCAGCGTCGCCGGCTTTGTGGCCCACAGCCGGCAGCTGGTCAATCTGCCCGATGTCTACGACGAAGCCAGCCTGCGCCGGGTGCATCCGGACCTGAGCTTTCTGAAGACGGTGGACAAGCGCACCGGCTACCGGACCCGGCAGGTGCTGGCGGTGCCGATCGTCGAGGGCCAGCAGCTGTTTGGCGTGCTGCAGCTGATCAACCGCTCCGGTGGCCAGGGTTTCAGCCCGCTCGAAGTCGATGGGGCCCAGCAACTCTGCCAGGCTTTGAGCCTGGCGTTTCGCCGCCGGCTGGAATCGGTGGAAAGCGGTCTGCGGCGCAAAGCCACCAAGTACGACGGATTGGTGGCGCTGGGCGTGGTCAGCGCCGAACAGCTCGAACAATGCTGGAACGATGCGCGGCGGGCCAACCGGCCGGTCGAGCAGGTGCTGATGGCCCAGCACCCGGTCCGCCCCGCGCAGATCGGGGCCTCGCTCTCGCGCTTTTTCGGCGTGCCCTACGAGCCGATGCGACCCCATCGATCGCGCATCGAGGCCTTGCACGGCAAGCTCAAGCGCGATTTCGTCGAACGGCAGGGCTGGCTTCCGCTGGAGGATGCCCCGGAGGGTCTGGTGGTTCTCTGCCTCGATCCCGAGGCGGTGCGGGGTGCCCGCATCGTCCCGCAGGTGTTCCCCAAATTCGCGGGTTACAGCTACCGGGTGACCACCCAGGCCGAATTTCACGAGACCCTGGCCCAGGTGTTTGGCTCCGGGATGGCGGCCGAGTCCATCGACGACATGCTGGCCGGCTTGGATGAGGGCTCGGCGGATGAGGGCGGGGACGACGATCTGCAGGTCCCGGATGCCGCCGACAACGAACTGGTTCGGCTGGTCAACAAGGTCATCGTCGATGCCGTGCAGCAGCAGGCGTCCGACATCCACATCGAGCCCCTGGCGGGCCGGCAGAAGACCGGTATCCGGTTTCGCATCGACGGTGTGCTGGCGCCTTACATCGAGGTGCCTGCCCATTACCGGCAGGCCATGGTCACGCGCCTGAAGATCATGGCCGATCTCGATATCTCGGAGCGCCGGCGACCGCAGGACGGCAAGATCCTGTTTCGCAAGTTCGGGCCGCTGGACATCGAGTTGCGTGTGGCGACCATCCCCTCGGCGGGCGGTGTCGAGGACGTGGTGATGCGTGTGCTGACCCAGGGCGAGCCGATCCCGCTGGGCGAACTTGGCCTGACCGACCACAACCGGGAACGGGTGGTCCGGACCGTCGAGAATCCCCATGGCCTGTTCTACGTCTGCGGTCCCACCGGTTCCGGCAAGACCACCACCCTGCACTCGATCCTGAGCCATCTGAACCGGCCCGAAACCAAGATCTGGACGGTGGAGGATCCGGTCGAAATCACCCAGCGTGGATTGCGGCAGGTCCAGGTCAACCGCAAGGCCGGCATCGACTTTGCGCTGGTGATGCGCGCCTTTCTGCGGGCCGATCCAGACATCATCATGGTGGGCGAATCGCGCGACCAGGAAACCGTGGCCATGGGCATCGAGGCTTCGCTGACCGGGCATCTGGTGTTTTCCACCCTGCACACCAACTCGGCCCCGGAGTCCGTCGTCCGGCTGCTGGACATGGGGATGGACCCCTTCCATTTTGCCGATGCCTTGCTGGGCATCCTGGCTCAGCGTCTGGCCCGCAAGCTGTGCGACTGCAAGCAGGCCCAGGACCTGGATGGGGTCGAACTGGATGCATTCGTGAGCGAATACGCCCAGGAACTGCGGCTGTTGCCGCAGTGGCAGTCCGATCCGCACGGGCAGACCCGGGCCTTGCTGGCCGACTGGCGGGCGCGCTTCGCCGGAGGCGGGTCCTTGCGGCTGTACCACCCGGTGGGCTGTGCATCCTGCGCTCACACCGGTTACAAAGGCCGCATCGGCCTGCACGAGCTGTTGATTGCGGACGAGGAGATCAAGCGCCTGATCCAGCAGCGTGCCCGGGTCGCCGAGGTGCTCGGTGCCGCGGTGCGCGCGGGCATGCACACCCTCAAGATGGACGGTATGGAGAAGGCCCTGATGGGCTGGACCGACCTCAAGATGGTGCGCTCGGTCTGTCTGCGCTGAAAGCCGCCCGGCGGGATCGGTCGGTTACAGTGCGAACGGTCCGGGAATTCCACCTGTCACAGGAGAGTCTGATGAAACGCACCGTCCAACAGGGCTTCACCTTGATCGAGCTGATGATCGTCGTGGCCATCATCGGCATCCTGGCGACGGTGGCCTTGCCGCGTTACGAGGCCTACACCATCAAGGCCAAGGTGTCCGAAGTGGTCGGGATTTCGGCCCCGGCGCGCACGGCGCTGGCCGTGGCCTGCAGCGATCAGACGCTGGATGGCAGCAACAACGCGTCGCTGGGCCTGCCGGCGGCCGCCTCCATCACGGGCAACCATGTCTCGGCCGTGGCCGCTGCAGGCACGTCGACCACCACGGGCACCGTCGTCGTCACGCTCAAGGCGATCGGCACATCCATTGCGGCCGGCAGCACCATCACCTTCACCGCCACCTGCGGTTCGGGCGGCGTGACCTGGGCGGTGGCCGGCAATGGCGTCGATGCAGCCTACCTTCCCAAGGTCTGATCGTTGAACCGGCGCGGGTGGGAGAGCCGGTACGGAAGGCCCAGCGCGGCCTGCGCGGTCCGCCGGTCCGGCCGATGAGCCTCTCCTCCCTGGTCCTGGTTCTGTTGCTGGCCCTGCCCTGGGTCAGTCCCTGGGCCCCCGGACCATCCACTGCGGCGCCGTCTTTGCTGGTGGCCTGGGCCTGTGCCGGGCTGTTCATGCTGATGCGTGGCGCGCAAGCCGCCTCCGACCGCGCGGCGGGCCTGGCCGGGCAGGGAGACCGTCCGACGCTGCGCCCCCTGGGCGACCTGCTGGCACCCGCCTGGTTGGGCGCTGCCCTGTTGAGTGCCTGGATCGGACTGCTGCAGTACCAGGGGCTTGCGCCCCAGTTTGCCGGCTGGATCCACCCCACTGGGCTGGGCGAGGCTTTTGCCAACCTGCGCCAGCGCAACCAGTTCGCCACGCTCACCAACATCGGCCTGGTGGCCCTGATCGGCTATGGGCTGGGCCGGCAAGCTGGCGACCTGGCTGCACAGACCCGGTCACTCGGGTTGCGAGCGGCTGGCGCGATGGCCGTGGTGTTGCTGATGGCGGGCAGCGCGGCCTCCAGCTCCCGCACCGGTCTGCTGCAACTGCTGCTGCTGCTGCTGCTGCCCTTGTTCTGGCGGTCCTGGCGGCGGCCTGTCGTGCTGCAGGGGCTGGGGTTGGCACTGGCGGCTTATGGCGTGGCGGCTCTGCTGCTGCCGATCACCCTGGGGCTGAGCCCGGCCGAGGCCGGTGTGCTGGCGCGCCTTCAGTCGGGGGAATCCGGGTGCGCCAGCCGGTGGGTGCTGTGGCGCAACGTGCTCGAGCTGGTGAGCCTGCGCCCCTGGGCCGGCTGGGGCTGGGGTGAACTCGATTACGCCCATTTCGTCACGCCGTTTGCCGGGCCCCGCTTCTGCGCCATTCTGGACAATGCCCACAACCTGCCCCTGCATCTGGCTGTGGAACTGGGTGTGCCGGTTGCCCTGCTGCTGTGTGGGGGCATGGCCTGGGCCGTCTGGCGGGCCCGGCCCTGGCGCGAGGTGGACCCGGCCCGTCAACTGGCCTGGGGGGTGCTGGCCCTCATCCTGCTGCACAGTCTGCTGGAATATCCCCTCTGGTACGGGCCCTTTCAGGTTGCGGCCTGGATGTGTATCGTCCTGTTGCTGGGCGGGACACCTGCTGCGGACCGGCCCTGGCAAGGCCCCTTGGGTCTGCTGTCCGGGCTGGCGCTGCTGCTGACGGCCAGTTACGGCTTGTGGGACTACCACCGCATCCGGCAGATCTACCTCCCC
>VERU01000597.1 GCA_018882485.1 Rhodoferax sp.
GTCTGGGGATGCTCTGCCGCGGGTGGTGTGAGCACCGGCATTCTGGCTCGTCTCTGGCCGGATCGTCCAGCGCACCCGATCAAGGGAACACCTCGGCGTCCGAGAGTCCCGGTGCAGAGGCGTCTTTGGCCGCCAGTCGCGGAGCCGCATGCGATGGCCACTGGATGCCGACAGTCGGGTCGTTCCACCGCAGGCTGCGTTCATGTTCGGGGAACCAGTAATCCGTGGTCTTGTACAGGAATTCGGCGTTTTCGCTGGTCACAAGAAATCCATGAGCAAACCCAGGCGGAATCC
This sequence comes from Rhodoferax sp., assembly GCA_018882485.1. GTDB lineage: Bacteria > Pseudomonadota > Gammaproteobacteria > Burkholderiales > Burkholderiaceae_C > Rhodoferax. The sequence goes on from VERU01000597.1 coordinate 295, forward strand.
AGAGTTGCCGTTTGTTCTCTGCCGAAAGCTCGACGCCGGCCCATAGACCGAATCGGGGCGAGCCGCGGCGCAGGTCGACGGCGACATCGAATACGGTTCCTGAGACCACGCGTACCAATTTACCCTGGGGATGGCGTATCTGGTAGTGCAGGCCTCGCAGCACCCCTCGGGTTGAACGGCTGTGGTTGTCCTGAACGAAGGTCAGATCCACTCCCGTCGCCTGCTGAAAGTCCCTCTGGTTGAAGCTTTCAAAAAAAAAGCCCCGGTCGTCACCGAAAACCTTGGGTTCCAGAATCAAGACCTCCGGGAGCCGGGTCGGAATCACGGTGTAGGGCATGACGGGTTTCGCTTCAACCTAATTCAATAGACTCAACAGGTACAGGCCGTACCCGTTCTTTGACAGGGGCATTGCCAGTTTCTGCAACTGCTCCTTGCCAATCCAGCCTTGCCGGTAGGCAATTTCCTCCGGGCAGGCCACCTGCAGCCCCTGGCGCTTTTGCAGGGTCGCGATGAAGCTGGCCGCTTCCAGCAGGCTGTCGTGTGTGCCCGTGTCCAGCCAGGCGTAGCCGCGCCCCATGATCTCCACGTTCAGCTGGCCCGATTCCAGGTAGCGCCGGTTCACATCGGTGATCTCCAGCTCGCCCCGCGCCGAGGGCCGGATGTCTGCTGCCACATCGCAGACCTGAGCGTCGTAGAAATACAAACCCGTCACCGCGTAGTTGCTTTTGGGATGTCTGGGCTTTTCCTCGATGCTGATGGCGCGCTGGCGGGCATCGAATTCCACCACGCCGTAGCGTTCCGGGTCGTGCACATGGTAGGCGAACACGGTTGCACCCTGGTCCCTGGCGTTCGCACTCTGCAATTGCTTGACCAGATCGTGGCCGTAAAAAATGTTGTCCCCTAGCACCAGGGCGCTGGGACGATGGCCTATGAAGTCACGGCCGATGATGAAAGCCTGCGCCAGCCCGTCCGGGCTTGGCTGCACCGCATACTGGATGTTCATGCCCCATTGGCTGCCATCGCCCAGCAGATCGGCAAAACGCGGTGTGTCCTGCGGTGTACTGATCAAGAGTACATCGCGCATGCCGCTGAGCATCAGCGTGCTCAGCGGGTAGTACACCATGGGTTTGTCGTAAATGGGCATGAGCTGTTTGCTCACGGCCTGGGTCACCGGGTACAGGCGCGTGCCCGAGCCTCCAGCCAGGATGATGCCTCTTCGGTGTGTCATCTGGTTCTGCTTTCGCGTAGATCTTCCATCGTCCTCGCGGGTTTGTCGGCGCTTCCCCCACCGAAGCGGCGGTCGCGCAGGGCGTAGGAATCGATCGCCTGCTGCAGTTCGGTCTCGCCAAAATCGGGCCACAGTACCGGCGTGAAGTACAGCTCGGCGTATGCCAGCTGCCAAAGCATGAAATTACTGATGCGCGCCTCGCCGCCGGTGCGGATCAGCAGGTCGGGCTCGGGCGCGTAGGCGGTGCTCAGGTAGGGTTGCAGGGTGTTTTCG
>VERU01000107.1 GCA_018882485.1 Rhodoferax sp.
GCCCCAACACCACCCCGTCCAGCGGCAAGGCGGCGCGCACCTGATCGAGTACCTCGTCGCGCAGGGTCTCGAAAGCCGCGCGCGACACCAGACCCGCCGGCTCTGCCCACGAGCACGAACCCTCGATCAGGGTCCAGCCTTCGGCGCGCGCACGCCGGCGCGCGACCCACAGCGGCGCCGTGCACAGCTTGGGGTCGGCCGGGTGCTGGCCCGGTGCCGCGTAAAACGCTTCGTGAAAGCTCTCCAGCGCCGTGGGTATGGGCGCGAAGGTGTTGGTCTCGGTGCCGATCGATGCGGCAAAGATTCGCATGGTCCGTCTCCTGGGCAGCTCCGCGTCTGCACTCGCAGCCATTTTGGACCAAGGCCGGCCCACCGGCCGGGCCGGTCGGGGCAGCAATCTGTTTCATGATTTGCTATCTATAGTATAGCAAACAATCGTTGATGGACGGGGCCTGGAGACCGAATTTACCTCTCAAAGTGGATCGGTTGGCGCAGACTCCAGGACCGCCGGATCCCGGACCGGCTCAGGCCGCCGACGCGAACAGGTCATCGAGCTGGCGCAGCCAGCGCTGCCGGTCCTCCAGCGGCGCAAAACTGGCCTCCAGGCTGTTGCGCGCGAGCTGCCAGGCCTGGACCGGACCGAGTTGCGGCAGCGCATCGAACAGGGCGGTGTAGTTCTGCAGCAGATAACCCCCGAAATAGGCCGGGTCGTCCGAGTTCACCGTCACGCACAGGCCCGCCTGCAGCAGGTCGGCGATATTGTGCTGGGCCAGGCTGGGAAACACCCGCAGCTTGACGTTGGAGAGGGGGCACACCGTGAGCGGCGTGCGCTGCGCCGCCAGACGCGCCACCAGCTCCGGGTCCTCGGTGCACCGCACGCCATGGTCGATGCGCTCCACCTGGAGCCGGTCCAGTGCGCCGCTGATGTAGGCGGCCGGTCCTTCCTCGCCCGCATGGGCCACGCGGTGCAACCCCAGCGCGCCACAGCGGGCAAAAACCCGGGCGAATTTTTCGGGCGGATGGCCGCGCTCGCTGGAGTCCAGGCCCACGCCGATGAAATGGTCCCGCCAGGGCAGGGCCTGCTCCAGCGTCTGCATGGCCTCGTCCTCGCTGAGGTGGCGCAGGAAGCACAGGATGAGGTCGGCGCTGATGCCCCATCGGCTGCCGGCCTGCTGGCAGGCCCGCCTCAGACCGCCGATCACCGCAGCCATGGGCACGCCGCGCACGGTGTGCGTCTGCGGATCGAAGAACAGCTCGGCGCGCACCACGCCATCGGCCGCCGCCCGCTCGAAATAGGCCATGCCCATCGCCAGGAAGTCGTCCTCGGTCTGCAACACCGAGGCGCCGGCGTAGTACAGGTCCAGAAAACTCTGCAGGTCGGTGAACGAGTAGGCCGCGCGCAGCGCCGCCACGCTGGCATAGGGCAGGGCCACGCCATTGCGCTGCGCCAGCTCGAAGATCAACTCCGGCTCCAGAGAACCCTCGATGTGGATGTGCAGCTCGGCCTTGGGGCTGCGCTGCAGCAGCTCAGGCAGCCGCGAGCGGGGAATCCGGGAAAAATCAGGCGTCATGAAAGCTCTCCGGTGGCGTGCGGGGCACCAGCAAGCCGCTTGCCCAGCCGGCCACCCGCACCAAATCAGCTATGTTTAGCATAGCAAACTATTCAATAAACACGAGGCTTTGAAGTCAATTTGACGCCGGTTCTTCGAGCTGGCCGTCGACGTAGTACCAGCGCCCCTGCTCCCGCACGAAACGGCTGGTCTCGTGCAGGCGCTGCGCCCGCCCGCCGTCGCGGCAACGCGCCACAAATTCCACCACACCGGCGTCGGCGGTGGCCTGCGCCTGGCGCACCTCCAGTCCCAGCCATTTGACTGCAGGCGGCTCCAGCTCACCCGGCGCGGTGGCCGGGTGCCAGGTGGCCAGCAGGTAATCGGGCAGCCCCAGCACGTAGGCGCTGTAGCGCGAGCGCATCAGGGCCTCGGGGGTGGGAGCATGCAGCCCCTGGCTCAGACCGGTGTGCCAGGGACCGCAGCAGCCGGCGTAGGGCCGACCGCTGTCGCACGGGCAGAGCGTCGGGCCCGCCAGCCGCCCGGACTTCATGCCGGGACGGCGGCCAGTGGCGGCAGCGTGGGCTCCATCGCCTGCAACTCCTGCAGCGGCGGTATGGTGGCCAGCATCACCGGGTCCAGCAGAGGCCAGACGATGCCGCAGGTGGGTTTGTGCGGCTGCTGCACCTCGATCGTGCGGGTCGGGGTGAAGATGGCATCGGCCACGGTGTCGAACACTTCGGGGTACAGGGTTTCCTTGAGCACCTGGCAGTCGTGCACCACCGCCGCTGCCGGCGTTTCGACCGAGATCTTGCCGATCCGGTACAGCATGCCCCACTCGGCGTCGAAGAAACCGTGGCCCTTGCCAAAACGCACACCCTGCTCGTTGATGGCCCCCGTGCCGGTGATCATGTAGTCCAGCCGCGGCAGTCTGGCACGGATGTCGGCCAGGGTCATGGGTAGGCCGTGGCGCTCCATGCCGTCGAGCGTGGCCGCATACAGGTAGCGGTCCCTGGGGATCCTGGCCGGGTCCAGCAGCCAGAAACCGCGTTTGATCGAGTAAGTCGTCAGCAGCACCAATTTGCCATCGAGCAGCGTGCGGTAGCGCAGCTCCTCGGTGCAGTTGTCGGGTGTGATGAACAGGGTGCTGGCCTGCTGGTAGTAGCGGTGCGCCATCAGCCGGTCGGTGGCGGCGCTGCTGCCCTGGAAGTCGGCAATGAATTCGCCGAAGTCGTAATGAAAGCGGCTGTCCGGGTAGGCCACCTGGCGCAGTTCGCTGAAAACGCGCTCGCGCACATCGCTCTTGTGGTTCATGCAGGTCCTTTCAAAATTGCTGGCAGGGGTCAGGCTGGCGGAGTCATGGCGTAGCGCCGCAGCACGGCGCGCTCGACCGCCGTCACGGCGGCCGTCAGCGCCACGGCGATCAGGATGGCGACCACCGCCACGCTCCAGATCATCCCGAAGTCGAGCAGGCCACGCGATTCATTGAGCAGGTTGCCCACGCCGGTCCCCGTGGCCAGCCACTCGGCGATCATCACGCCGAGAAACGCGCGCGGCGCGGCCAGGCGGGCGGCCGCGCAGAGGTAAGGCAGCGACCAGGGCAGGGCGATCAGCTGCAGCCGTCGCAACCTGCCGCCGCCGTAAGCCCGCACCAGATCGAGCACGGTGGGGGGCACCAGCGCCAAGCCCTGTGCCATGGTGACAAAGGCCGGGAAAAATGTGACCGACACCGTGACCACCAGCATGCTGGCGCTACCGCGGCCAAACACCAGCACCACCAGCGGCGTCAAGGCCACCAGAGGCATGGATTGGGTGACCAGCGAGACCGGCAACAGGGTCTGGCCCAGCCAGGGCCAGAGCGTGCCCGCCACCGCCAGTGCAAACGCCACCGCCAGCCCGGCCAGCATGCCCAGCAGGGCATAGGGCAGGGTCTGCGCCAGCGCCTCGGTGAGCCGTTGCAGGTTGTCGGCCGACTGTTCGGACAGCAGCAAATGCTCCAGCACACCCAGCGGACTGCGCAGCACGATGTCGGACACGCCGAGTGCCCGGAACAGCAGGATGCAGCCCCACCACAGCAACAGGGGCATGAGCGCAGAGCCCGCGGCCAGCACCAGCCCGTGTGCCCGACGTTCGCGTCGGGCGCCGCCGCGCACGCCCACCGGCGTGCTGGCGCTCACCGTGTTGCCGGCAAAACGCTGGGCCAGCAGGTGAACCGCGCCATACGCGATGCCACTGATCAGGGTGGCAACCAGGCCGATACCCCACAGCCGCGGCGGGTCGGCCCGGCCCAGCGAGCCGATCAGGTAGGTGCCCAGACCGGCGTTGCCGCCGCTGCCGAACTCGGCCAGCAGCGAACCCAGAACCGCCGCCGGCGCCGCCACCCGCAGGCCTGACAACAGGGTGGGCAGGCCGCTGCGCCAGCGCACCCGCATGAGCGTGGTCCAGCGGGTGCCGCCATACACCTGCACCAGATCGCAAAGTCGCTCATCCACATGGGACAGGCCCAGTACCGTGGCCACCATGGTGGGGTAGTACACCGAGATCGCAGCCAGAACCACCCGCGGCGCATCCCCCTCCAGGGCGATCACCAGGATCGGCACCAGCGCAATGGCCGGCATGGCAAACAAGGTGATGTTGACGCCGGCCATCAGCCGCTGCGCCGCAGGCCACCAGACCAACCACAGGCCCAGGCCCAGCGCCACCAGATTGCCCAGCACAAAGCCGGTGAAGGCGGTGCGCACCGTACCCCACACGTGGGACGGGTAGTCGGCGCGGTCCTGCCAGAGCTGCGCCAGCACCTGGGTGGGCGCGGGCAGGGCGCCATCACCCACCCATCGCAGCTGCCCGGCCAGCTCCCACAACAGCAACAGGCCCAGCCAGGCCGGCCAGGCGCCATGGCGCTCAGCGGACAGGCGCATCGGCAACACGCTCCAGAGCGGCCTGGCGTCCGAACAGCACATCGGTCACAAGCCCTTCAAGCTCCCGGAACGCCGGCGTGGCAAACAGCGACAGGGGCCGCGGACGGGCGAAGGGAACCTCGATGACCTGGCTGATCCGGCCGGGGCCACTCTGCATCACCGCCACCCGGTCGGCCAGAAACAGCGCTTCGTCCACACCGTGCGTGACCAGCAGTGTGGTGGTGGGCCGCTCCAGCCAGATCCGCTGCAGCTCCAGGTTCATGCTGCGCCGCAGGATCGGGTCGAGCGCGCCAAAGGGCTCGTCGAGCAGCAGCACGTCGGGCTGCGTCACCAGCGCCCGCGCAATCGCCACCCGCTGGCGCATGCCGCCCGACAGCTGGGCCGGCAGGGCCCGCTCAAAGCCCCGCAGCCCGACCAGCTCGATCAGGGCCACGATGCGTTGCGGGTCGGCCGGCGTGGCCGTGCCGGTGATGTCCAGCGGCAGGCGGATGTTTTCCACCACTGAGCGCCAGGGCAGCAGCGCGGCGTCCTGGAACGCGATGCCCAGCCGACCCCGGCGCTGCAGCGCCACCGGCGGTTCACCACCGATCAGCAACCGGCCGCCGTCGGGCTGGTCCAGGCCGGCCAGCAGCCGAAGCAAGGTCGATTTGCCGCAGCCCGACGGCCCGATCAGCGCCGTGAACGACCCCGACGGGCAGCGCAGGGAAACCTGATCCAGCGCCACGAAGGGCGCTGCCCCGGGAACCACAAACCGACGACTGGCGTTGTCAATCAGCAGTTCGCGGTCCGCCATCTCAGATTTCTTTCAGCAGGCTGGTGTCGAAATGGGCCTTGGTGGCCTTCACATTGACCGCGTTGAGGGCGGCGATGCAGTTGGCAATGGCCTCGTCGGTCATGGCAAAGATGCCGGCGGGGTGTTCGATCAGGGGCTTTTGCGCCTGATTGAAGAACAGTTCGTTCTCCACGCTGCGGCCGGTGCCCTTGAACCAGGTGTCCTTGAACTTGGGCGGGTAGGCGGCCGTGTCCTTGAAGTTCTCCACCCAGCCCTTCCTGCTGGCGCGCAGGAAGCCCAGCAGGTCCTTGCGCCGGTTCTTGAGCGTGTCCTGCGTGACCACGACCACATCGTTGAACAGCGGCAGCTTGAAGTCGGCCAGCAGGAAGCTGGTGGCGTCCTTGCCCTTGCTCTTGATGGTGAAGGGCACATTGGTGGTGAAGTCCAGCGACCCGTCGATCTCACCCTTGATCAGCGGTGTCGGATCGTAGGCGTAGGGCACGATCTTGACCTTGCTCTTGTCGATGCCGTTGAGCTTGAGCATGGCCTCGACGGTCAGGCGGTTCACGGGCGGCACGGCAATGGTCTTGCCCACCAGATCGGCCGGTGTCTTGAGCGGCTTGCTGGCCAGGCTGACGATCCCGACCGGGTTCTTCTGGTACTGCGCCCCGATGATGACCAGCGGCGCCTTCTGGTCGGTGATGGCCTTGATGGCCGTCTCGACCGTGGTCAGGGCCACATCCGCCTTCTTGGACAGCAGCGAGGCCTCGGGGATCACGTCGGGCCCCCCCGATAGGTACTTCAGGTCCAGCCCCTCGGCCTTGTAGTAGCCGTTGTCCATGGCGATGAAATAGCCCATGAATTCGGCGTCGTTGACCCAGGCGGCCTGCAACGTGAGCTTGGCGGGGGTCTGGCTCCACAGAGCCAGGGGAGACACCGCCGTGAGAGCGGCAGCGGACTGCAGGAGGGACCGGCGAGACGGGTTCATGGGCATACCTTTCGGAGTGGTTTGGTAGGACAGGGACGAGGGGACAGGGAGAGGAACGGGATCCGGCGGGCGGGTGGATGGATGGGCAGATGGGCGAGTGGGGGCATCCGTCGGTTCAGGCCAGCCCGACGGTGCGGTGCCATTCGGCCAGGGCCGGCATGGCGGCGATCTGTTCGGGTGCGATGTCCTGCCAGCGCACACCACGCGGCCGGGCGGCCTCCCGGGCCACCGCCAGCGTGCGGGTCGGTGTGCAGATCCAGTCCACCAGCACATCATCGGGGCTGGGAAAGAGGCGCCGCTCCAGAACCTGGACATCGTGCACCACAGTGGCCAGCGGTGTGCTCTCGCCCACCAGCCCCATGTCGCTGAAGATCCGCCACTCCAGGTCAAAAAAACCATGACCGCGACCAAACCGCACGCCCGAAGTGGCTACCGCCGACGCGCCGCTCACCACGAAATCGAAACGGCCCAGCGCCGACAGCGCCTGCAGGGTCAGCGGTTCGCCAAAATGCTCCAGACCATCGAGCCAGGCCGCATAGCGCTCGTGACCGGCCGGCACGGAACCGGGGCGCAGCACGTAAAAACCCCGCGCCATGTTGTAACTGGAGACCACGAGGTTCACACCCGCAACCAGCAGGCGGCGGCGCAGTTCGGTCAGGCTGTTGTCGGGGGCCACAAACACATGGCGGGCCTGGGCGAAGCCGGGCAGGTCGCACAGCCGGTCCATGGCGGCCGCCGAGCCCTCGAAATCGGGGATGAACTCCGAAAAACGAAAATGGAACCGCGAATCCGGCCGGGCCAGGGCGCGCAGGCCGCCCCAGATCTCTTCACGCGCAAAGGAGGCGCCCGGCATCGCGGTGCCTCACCGGAGCCGGCACACAGCCGAAAGTATTGGAAACAACTGTTTCACCAGTTCATAATATCATGAAACTCAAGTTTCCTATCCGATCGTGACCACCCGCCTGACACTGGCCATCCAGGAGCGCCTGAGCCAGCTTACGCCCAGCGAGCGGAAACTGGCGGAGCTGCTGCTCGACCGGTCCGAGGACCTGCTGACCTACTCAGCGACCGAGCTGGCCGGCATGGCCGATGTCTCCAAAGCCACCGCCGCCCGCCTGTTTCGCAGCCTGGGCTACGCCGACTTCAACGAGGTCCGGCTGCAGGCGCGTGAAGAACGCAACCTCACAAGCCCCCACGCGGCGGGCGCCGATCCCGGTGCCGCACCGGCCCGCAGCCATTCGATTGCCAGCCACTTGCTGGGTGAGACCGAGAGCCTGGCCCGCACCTTTGAATCGCTGCGCACGGACACGCTGCTCGAGGCGGCGGACCTGCTGGCCAAGGCGCCCCGGGTCTGGCTGCTGGGGCTGGGCATCGACGAGGGCCTGGCGCGCTACGTTCGCCCCCTGCTGGCGCAAACCCGGCCCGATGTGCACGCACTGGGCAGCCAGAGCGGGGTCTGGGCGGAGGAGCTGGCCATGACCGGACCCCGCGACGCCCTGCTGCTGGTCGTGAACCAGGCC
>VERU01000108.1 GCA_018882485.1 Rhodoferax sp.
GCCGTAGGTCGTGCCCCAGGAACCCAGCCAACCCACCGCCCCGGCATTCAGTGCCGCAATCAGCGTCTGCTTGTAGGTCTGAGGATTGGACGAATAAAACTCACCCGAATCATAGGCATCCGGGATGCCCTGGTAATAGCTGCTGTAGTACCGGTAATTCAGGTTGGCCACCTGCTTGATGGCCTGCGCAAACCCGTCCTCGATGGCCTGGTAGCTGTTTTCGCCCGTCCACTGGCTGCCGGCGTTGTCCACGTCGAACTGCGTGTTCAACTGGGTGTAGGCCTTTTCCGCCAGCGACACCCACAACTCCCCGCTGAGCGAATAGCTGGCGTTGCCCGCAAAGGCCAGCCCCCCATTCGACTTGACGGGCAGACTCAGATTCACCGTCGTGTAAACCGGCGAGCCCGCCTTGTAGAACGTCACGCCGTAGGTGCCGTTGCCATTGGCCGTGAACAGGTTGTTGATCACCGAGGGCTGGCTGTTCGCGATCGCCCCCAGCGCGGCCAGCAGGTAGCAATCGCCCAACTGCCCCTGATTGACATCCGAAGCCGCCACCCCGCCCACCGTGAGCGCCCCCGTGGCCACCCCGTAGTTGTAGGTGGCCGACGCCGCCTGCCCCGTTGCCGTGTCGCCACCTGCAATCGGCATGGGCAGGTCCGTACCCAGAAACCATTTGCCGATCAGCCGCGAGACCGTCGTCTCCGCACTGCCCGACTGCAGGTTGCCCAGCGCACTCACCCCCGAGAACGTCTTGGACCCACCCCACCACTTGGCATTGGCCGGGTTGCCGTAGCCCAGGCTGTAGGGGATCGCGCGGACATACCCACTGGCAAACGACCCCTGCGAGCCGATGGCCTGCAGATCCGACCACTCCGCCGCGTCCACCCCACCCACAGCGGCGCCGTTGAGCAGACCCAGCATCTCGCCATAGCTGACGCTGCCATCGGCCAGCGCGGCCACCACGCCCGACTTCAATGCCGGATTGATCAAGGAGTCGAACCACGCCATCGCATGCCTTACGGGACCACGCGCCCGTCCTTCCGATTCCGGGCATCATAGCAACCCACCCGCGACCCGCCGCAGCGCCCCAGCGCCCGCTGCGGATCGCCACCAGGCCCGCTACTGGATGGACGACGACGATGACGCATTGGTCATCGTGTTGATGGGCGTCAGCGTGCTGCCATTGAGCTCGAACACCGTCCACAGCGTACCGGTACGGCCCACCGGAACCTGGAAACTCTGCGTCGAGCCATTCGCCAGGTACACCTTCACCTGGGCACCGGAAGCCGACAGCACCGAGCTGCTCGTGCTGCCCGAATTCGAGTAGTTGTGCACCGAGAACCGGTACACACCCGAAGCCTGCTGGTACACCGTCGTGGTCTCGGGTCCGTAGGCGGTCGTGTCATCCACATCCAGCGCCGCATACGGCGCCGCCGCCTGGCTGCCCTTGCTGCTGTAGAAGACATGGAAGCGGCTGCCCCCCGACGCCGAAGGCCCCGTCAGGTGGCTGTCCAGGTCGCTGGGCGTTGCCCCCCAGGTCAGCACGATCCGCGTCTGCCCCGTCGCCAGCGTCGGCGTGATGGTGCCGTTCTGGTTCGATTTCGTCAGCCCACCCACCACCGTCACCGTGAAGTAGCCCGTCGTGTAGCCGTTCAGCGACGCCTCCACCGTGTAACTGCCCGATGTCAGCGTGGCAAGCGAATAGGTGCCCCCCGACCCGCTGGTCACCGTCGCCAGCACTGTGCCCGTGGTCGCATTGATGCCACTGCGGAACTTCAGGGACACCCCGCTCAGGCCCAGGCCCGTGAAGGCGTTCTTCACCACCCCCGAGGCCGTCCCCGTCCCCGTATTGGCCGACGACACCTGCAGCACCGTCTCCACCGTTGTCGTCTGATCACGCTGCAGCGTCGACGCCGCCACCGTGGCCGTCACGTAGCCCGATTTGCTCATGACCAGGCTGTAGGTGCCCACCGGCAGCGTCGTGGTGAACACACCGGTCGCATCCGTGGTCACCGTCGCCACCACCGTCGAGCCGCTGGAGATGGTCACCGTGATCCCCGCCAGGCCCTGATTGGTCACCGCATCCAGCACGATGCCCGAGAACGTTCCCGTCCCCGAGGCGTCGGCCCCTCCGTTGCCACTCAGGGGCACCACCACATTCGCGCCGCTGGAGGCGTTGCTGTCAATGATCAGCGTGCCGTTGCGCGCCCCCGTGGTCGACGGCTTGAACACCACGCTCACCGTGCAGCTCTGCCCCGGCGCCAGATTGGCCTGGGGCGCCACGATGAACGGCGGCGACCCCGTGGGCGGATAACTCAGATTCGCATTGAACGTGCACGTCGTCGTCATCGAATAATCGCGCGGCAGGGTCAGCTGGTCCGCGTGCATCACGTAGCAGTTCGAGGCGCCATTGATCGGTGGCGTCTCCAGGCAGGTGAAATCCAGCGGCGCCTGACCCGTGTTGGTCAGCGTCACCGACTGGGCCGCGCTGCTGGAGCCCACCGCCGTGGCGGGAAAACTCAGCGAAGCCGGCGAAACCTGCAGCGACGGCCGGGGCAGGGGCCCCACCGTGCCATAGAAACCCACCGTCGCCTGCCCCTTGTTGCTGCTGATCATCGCCGTCGTGGCCCGGGTCGAACCCAGCCCGTCGGTGGTGTAGGCCGCCGGGCTGAACGACACCGCGATCGTGCAGGTCGCCCCGGCCGCCAGCGAACTGCCGCAGGTCGTGGACTGCGTGAAATCGCTCGGGAAATAAAACGACACCCCAAAGCCCGTCAGGGTCGTCGAACCCGTGTTCGTCAGCGTCACCACCTGCACCGGACTCACCGTACCCGGCGTCTGCTGCACGAAGGTCAGTGCCGACGGCGACATGCTCAGCCAGCCACCGGTGTCCGAGGACTGCAGCGCCCCGAAATTCGCCACCGGCAGCACCAGGCCCGCCAGCGCCGGGTGGGTCGATGCAAACAGGTCAGCGGCCCGGTTCAGCGCCGCTGCCACACTGTCCGACCCCGTGCCGCACCCCGTGGACGGACTGGCCAGGCAGGTCTGCAAGGTCTGCACAACCGTGGCCAGAGAGGTACCCGCCGCCCGCCCCTTCTGGTACTGCGACACCGTCGCCAGCGCCAGCGCGTACGTCTTCTGTGCGGTCGTCGCCGTCGTCGGAACCGACAGCGCGTTCACCGGCTGAGTGGCCACGATGTCCGCCACCCCGAAGTTCGTCTGCACCCGCGCGATCGAACTCGTGATCCGATCCGTCGACAGACTGCCACCCGCCCCATTCGCCAGCTGATAGGCCAGTTCCGTCAACGGCGTGATCGCCACGCTCACCGTCGCACCCGAGGCATTGGCCAGCATGCTGCGCAGCGGTGCCGCCAGCGTCACTGTCGCGCCCGTGGCCTCATCCACATACGTGCCCCCGGTGGCCTCGAACAACACCGGCCCCGTGTACGCACCCAGATCCACGCTGTACGCGCCATCGCTGCCCGAGGTCACGCAACTCCCCAGCAACGCCCCCCGCGCCGCGTTCGTGATCGCATAGGCGCACACCGAACTACCGGCCAACGGCCCCTTGCTCACCACACCGCTGGCCACTGTCGACTCCGACACCGGCGCAATGAAATCCGTCACCATCGCCACATAGCGCAACTGGCTGCCGAACACCCCGCCCAGCACATAAATCTTGCCCGCGTTGATGCCCACCATCACCCCGACGCGGAAATAAGCCCGGAACAGCCAGGCGTCCTCGGTCTGCGTCGTGCTGTGCCCCGGAAACAGATCGGGCAGCTTCAGCTCCAGCAAATCAAAGAACTGGTTTGCCATCGTCGTGGCCGCAACCGACACCCCGGGCGCTGGTGCCGTGGCACCCAGGGCCACGGCCATCGCCGCCTGCGGCTGAGGCCGCATCAGGGCCAGCATCTCGGCCGGCGGGTCCACCACCGCGCTGGCCACCGGAGGCCATACCCCCGTGCCACCCGAACCCTGCGCCTCAGTCCCCGACTGCCCGCCACCGCAAGCCACCAGCACCAGCGCGAGCCAGCAGGCCGCCAACGCGCCCAGACCGCGCTGCATCAACGAACGATTCAACATGCTGTTCCTTGAGAACGGGCCCGGCAGATCCGCCGGGCACCCATTGCAACCCAACCGACCGCCAGAGGTCAGAGGTATTCCAGGCCCGATTGCGCCAGACCCGTCAGCCCCACCTGCACCTGGTTGGCGGCCGTCACCGCCAGCTCGGCCAACAGGTCGCCCTGCACCCCCGTATTCAGGGTTTGCACGGCCGCTGCCAGCGTCGCCGCATCGGGCGCCACTCCGTTCACCGTGCGCAGCAGGTAGCTGGCAATCTGCTCCGAACTGTTACCCCCGGCCAGCAGCGTCCAGATGTCCAGCCGCATCAAGGCTCCGGCCAGATCATGCAGGCTGTAACCCTGGTCAAACAAATCCAGCGCCACCCCCAGCAGCGGCTTCTTCGAGAGCATCAGATCGCGCCCCAGCACCGCACCCAGCAGCAGCACCGTGTTGCCGCCCGACTGGTTCAGCCCGAGATCCAGCGCCCGCTTGGAGTCGGCGAACTCCAGCCGCTCCACACCCGTCAGATTGACCGTGCCCTCGACACCCGTGTGATCCACCACCGCATAACCCGAGCCCGACTTGCTCACCGTGAAGCCGGCCGCAGCGCCCTTGAAAGTCCCCCGGTCCAGGCCATCACCGCCCGACCACACACTGGCCCCCTGGCTCGCCGAAAACACATCGTTGCCCGAACTGCCCGTCACCGTCCAGGGCAGCGCGTCGAAGACCACATCGAACTCCTCCTGCGTCACCTCCACCAGCGACTCGACCGAGTACGACACCCCCGACAGCGACACCACCAACGCGCCCGAAGCCGACTTCAACGCCACCCCTGTCACCTGGCTGCCCCCCGTCGGGAAACCGTCCGAATACGAGAACGAACCCGAAAACTCGTACCGCAGGCCACTGCCCAGACTGCGCAACGCATACAGGCTCGAAGAAGCCGTCTGCACCGAAAAATAGCCCGCCAGATCACCCTCGGCCAGGGCCGCCGAAAAATCCGCCAGCAAAGACTGGTACACGTTCTGAGCCGACCCCGTATAGGCCGAACCAAACACCAACGACGCCATGCTTACTCCTTGTCAATCAATCAACCACCAACCGGTGTGCGCGCCCGACCCGGTGCCACTCAGTGCCACATCGGGGCATCGCGGGCAGCCATCCCATCCGATTCCGCCAGCCAGTCCGGCCACAATTCCAGCGGCCATTCTGCCCGCTGGTACAGGCCATGCACGATGCCCAGCCACTGCCGCATCGGCACCGCCTCCAGCACCAGCCGCCACACCATGTCGGGCGTCGCGCCCGAAAAACCCAGCGTCACCGACTGCTTGCCGGTCTGGATGGTCACCGTCTCCACCAGCACCGTCCCGGACCCGGGGGCCACCTGCACCGACGCCTGCGGCTCCAGCGCCGCCACCGCCGCCTGCTGGGCAAAGCCCTGCACCAGATCCGCCTGGGGCCCCGGGCCCGCCTGCTCCTGCAGCCAGGCCAGCAAGCCGGGCACCACCCGCGACAACAAGCGCTGCGTCAGCCACAACACCACGCCCGCCCCCTGGGCCGACTCACCCAGCAGGCGAACCCGGTCCTCGACCGGCACATACTCCGTGGTCACGCGCACCAGATCCATCACCGACAGATCCCGAACCAGACGCGCCCGGTCCGCAGGGTAACCCCAGCGGCGGGCGCCCAGCATCCCATGAAATGGTGATGGACAAGGCCAGCCGGCGGCCGGCTTGCCCCACAGGCTGGCATCACACCACCTGCAACGCCTTCAGCGCCGGCCATTGCCCCGCTGCAAACGCCGCCGCCTGCACGCCCAGTTCCGCCAGGTTTTCCTGCGCCGACTCCAGCGTCTGCCCATCCTTGACCAGCTTCTGGTTCTGCGCCGACAGCACCTCCCAGGCCGAAGCCGCCCACTCCTGCGGCGTGGTCTTCCCCTGCGCCAACGCCCGCAAAAACCACTGCGCCACCCGGCCCACCGGCACGCCGCCGCCCACCACCGGGCTGGCCAGGTACGACACATCGGCGCTGCCACGCGAGCGGTCCAGCAGCGCCGCATTCAGCCGCCGGCAGGTCGCCGCCGCCTGCGCCACCACCGCATCGTCCTGCACCAGCGCCAGGTGCCCGGCTGCCACCAGCACCATGGCCACCTCCAGCACCATGGCCGGCGTCAGCCCGCGCACCCGCAAAGCCCGCTCGATCTCGGCCAGTGTCCGCACCCCGTGGTCTGCCAGCAACTCCAGCACCGGCTCGTAGGCTCCCGCATTCAGCGACGCCTCGCCCAGCGCGCCCGTCACCTTCAGCGACACCTCACTGCGTGGCGTCGTCAGCATCACCCGCACCGCGCGCAAGGCCTCGGCCTGCGCCAACGGGCTCAGCCGCCGCGCCCCCTTCACCCAGTAATCCCGCCGGAACTGCTGGTTCACCATGAAATCACGCACCGTCTCCCGGAACATCGGATCCGGCACCTCGTCCAGAAACTGCCGCTGTTCCGGCGTCAGATTCACCACATCGATGTGGTCCAGATAATGCGCCGAACACCCATACTGCACCTTGGCCGGCTCCAGCCACTCGGCCATCGTCGCGAAATGCATGGGATGCCAGTCCCGGTTGAAATACTCATGCGCCAGGTACTGCCGGTTCTGCCCCCGCAGGCTGCGCATGCGCTCCACCACCTGCGGATTGGCCCGCGCCACCAGCGGATTCAGGGCCAGCAGACGGTCCGTGAAATCCAGCGCTTCATCGATCCGGCTCACAATCCCCCGACCGCTCGCCCCCACCACCTCCGCATGCTGCGTCAGCAGATGCCGCATCGGCGCAAACGCCCCCCAGCCCGGCAAGGTGTTGTAGCTCACGTACAGCACGCCACCCACCTTCAGGCGTCGGCGCACAAACTCCACGATCAGGCGCCGGTTCTCATCCGAAATCCAGCTCCAGATCCCGTGCAGGCCGATGAAATCGAACTCCGGCAGATCCGTTCTGGCCGCAAACTCCGCAAACGACTCGTCGAACAGGAAAGCCTGCGCCCCCGAGGCCGACGCCAGCTCCCGCGCAAAACCCGCCTGCGCCGGATTGAAATCCGTGCCATGCCAGGTCGTCACCGACGCCGCCGCATGCACATTGGCACTCAGGCCCTGCCCAAAACCCAGCTCGCAGGCCGCCCCCACCGCCGGCGGCACCAGACCCCGGTTCAGAAAAGCCAGCTTCAGGCGAAGCGGATTGAGCTCCGTGTAATAGCCAAAGGTGTAGCCGATGTCGGCCACATAGCCCGCCGTCCAGTCCGTCATGTTCACTCCTCAGCAACAGCGGGGCATTCTCGCAGGCGGCCCGCCCGCCACCGGCATGGATTGCCCCGCGACCCTCGGCTCACGGTGGGACGCCTTGCTGCAGCATAATTTGAGGCGTTCAAAAACCGAGCACCCCGGGGAGCGGATCCAGATGGCGATCATTTACGGCAGGTTTCCCAGCGGCTACGAGGAAACCATCACCGGCACCCGCGAATCCGACACGATCCACCCCCTGGGCGGGTCGGATCAGGTCGATGGTGGCTGCATTGGCCTTTGTCACCTCCTTGTTCTTCTTCTCTGCTGTGTCGCGTTCCAACGCCTCGATGATCTCCTTATATTTCTCGCTCACCTTTTCGGAGACTCGGATGTGCGTGTACCCGAT
>VERU01000109.1 GCA_018882485.1 Rhodoferax sp.
GTGCAGGACGCACCTCGCCGGCCAGGCCCACCTCGCCAAAGGCCACGAAGCCCTTGGGCAGAGGCCGGTTGCGAAGACTCGATCCGATGGCCAGCAGCACCGCCAGGTCGGCGGCCGGCTCGCTGATGCGCACGCCACCCACGGCGTTGACGAACACGTCCTGATCCAGGCAGTCGACCCCGGCGTGGCGGTGCAGCACCGCCAGCAGCATCGCCAGCCGGTCGCGCTCCAGACCCACCGACAGCCGGCGTGGCGCCGGCCCCCCGTCGTCCACCAGGGCCTGGATTTCCACCAGCAGCGGGCGGCTGCCTTCGAGCGTGACCATCACGCAGCTGCCGGCCACCGGTTCGCTGTGCTGGCTCAGGAAGATGGCGCTCGGGTTGGACACGCCCTTGAGTCCCTTCTCGGTCATGGCGAACACGCCGATCTCGTTGACCGCGCCGAAGCGGTTCTTGATGGCCCGCACCAGCCGGAAGCTGCTGTGGGTGTCGCCCTCGAAGTACAGCACCGTGTCCACCATGTGCTCCAGCACCCGGGGACCGGCCAGCGCGCCCTCCTTGGTGACATGCCCTACCAGCACCACCGTCACGCCGCTGCCCTTGGCCGCGCGCGTCAGGTGGGCGGCGCATTCGCGCACCTGGGCCACCGAGCCGGGCGCCGAATTCAGCGCCTCGGAGTACACGGTCTGGATCGAATCGATCACCGCCACACCTGGGCGGCTGCTGTCCAGCGTGGACAGGATTTTCTCGAGCTGGGTTTCCGCCAGCACCGGCACCTGCGACTGCTCCAGCCCCAGCCGGCGCGCCCGCAGCGCAACCTGCGCGCCGCTTTCCTCGCCGGCGACGTACAGCGTGCGCTGACCGCCGCGTTGCAGCGCATCGAGCGCCTGCAGCAGCAGCGTGGACTTGCCGATGCCGGGATCCCCGCCGATCAGCACCACGCCGCCTTCGACGGTGCCGCCGCCCAGCACCCGGTCAAGTTCTTCCAGGCCGGTCGGGGTGCGCGCCATGTCCACCGCCTCGATCTCGGCCAGCGGCACGACGTGCGTGCTGGCCGTCAGACCGGCGTGGCGGTATCGCCCGCTGGCCGCAGGCTCGGCCACGGTTTCCACCAGCGTGTTCCAGGCCTGGCAGGCCGGGCAGCGGCCCAGCCACTTGGGGCTGCTGCCGCCGCATTCGGCGCACACGTACAGGGTTTTGTCCTTGGCCATGCGGGCATGATACTGGACAAATCAACAGATCCGACCGCCCGACCGGGCTGTGCGCCGTCCGGTTTTCTTGCGCCCCGTCAGGTCCGGCCGGCGTCAGCGGTGGAAGCATGCTAAGCTGGCCTGCTGCGGCAGCGAGCTGCGCCAGCGATCGACCGTCGGTCCATGGCCGGTCCATATCGCGCCGATTCGCTTCCGACGTTTGCCCCCGATCTTTCCCAGCCCGACGACACGGAGTACCTCATGCCCGGCCTGCTGACCCAGATAGACCCCGACGGACACCTCGAGTTTTCGGTGGTCTACACCGACCGCGCCCTGAACCACATGTCCCAGCGCTTCCAGGGCGTCATGCGCGACATTTCCGCCATCCTCAAGGAGGTCTACCACGCCCGCTCGGCCGTGCTGGTGCCCGGCAGCGGCACCTTCGGCATGGAGGCGGTGGCCCGCCAGTTCGCCACCGGCAAGAAGGCGCTGGTCATCCGCAATGGCTGGTTCAGCTACCGCTGGACGCAGATCTTCGAGATGGGCGGCATCCCGGCTTCGGCCACGGTGCTCAAGGCCCGCCGCACCGGCGAGGGCAGCCAGGCGCCCTGGGCCCCCTGCCCGGTGGCGGAGGTGGTGGCGACCATCCGGCGTGAGCGTCCGGATGTGGTTTTTGCGCCCCATGTGGAGACCTCGGCGGGCATGATCCTGCCCGATGACTACCTCAGGGCCGTGGCCGACGCGGTGCACGAAGTCGGCGGCCTGATGGTGCTGGACTGCATCGCCTCGGGCGCCATCTGGGTCGACATGGAGGCCACCGGGGTCGATGTGCTGGTGAGCGCCCCGCAAAAGGGCTGGAGCGGCTCGCCCTGCTGCGCCATGGTGATGCTGAGCCCGCGTGCGCGCACCGCCATCGACGGCACCAGCAGCACCAGCTTTGCCTGCGACCTCAAGAAGTGGCTGCAGATCATGGAGACCTACGAGAACGGCGGCCATGCCTACCACACCACCATGCCCACCGACGCCCTGGTGCGCCTGCGCGAGGTGATGCAGGAGACCCGGGCCTATGGCTTCGAACGGGTGCGCGCCGAGCAGCGGGAACTCGGCCTGCGGGTGCGCGAGCTGTTCGAGCGGCGCGGTATCGTCAGCGTCGCTGCCCCGGGTTTCCAGGCGCCGGGCGTGGTGGTGAGCTACACCCGCGACCCCGACATCCACAACAGCCGCAAGTTTCTGGCCCTGGGCCTGCAGACCGCCGCCGGCGTGCCGCTGCAGTGCGACGAGCCCGCCGATTTCATGACCTTCCGCGTCGGCCTGTTCGGGCTGGAGAAACTGCACAACGTCGGGCGTAGCGTCCAGCACCTGGCGCAGGCGCTGGACCAGATGGGCCTGACCGAGCCGCGGGCCGAGCTCGCCGCCTGAGCGACCGGGGCCCCGACCGGGCCCTGCACCCGTCTGGCCTGCCCCGGCTTGCTACCTGATCAGTAGCAGACTATCGAGTATCCACAAGGCCTGGAGCCCGAAATCATGGGGAAATCCAGGTGGTTCGGCTCGGCGGTTCCGCCGGGGCCGCTCGATGCACCGGCCCCGCGCAGCCTGCTGGTCGAGCTGCTCACCCCCCTGCGCAGCCCGCTGGTGCTGGTGCTGCTGGGGGCCAGCCTGGTCTCCGCACTGACCGGCGATCGGGCCGGGGCGCTGATCATCGGCCTGATCGTGCTGCTGAGCGCCACACTGGATGCGGTGCAGTCGCATCGCGCGGGGCGCGCCGCCGCCAGTCTGGCCGCCCGGGTGGCGCTCACCGCCACCGTGCTGCGGGACGGACGAGAGGTGGAGGTGCCGGTGGTGGCCCTGAAGCCCGGCGACCGGGTGCTGCTGCGTGCCGGCGACTGGGTGCCCGCCGACGGGCGGCTGCTGCAGACCCAGGACTTCTTTGTCAACGCCTCCTCGCTCACGGGCGAGGCGTTTCCAGTCGAAAAGTCGGCCTCTACCGACCCGGACCGGCCGCTGGGCGACGAGCCGCAGGCGCCCGATGCCGTCTTCATGGGCAGCTCGGTGGTCAGCGGATCGGCGCAGCTGCGGGTGCAGCGCACCGGGGTCGACACCGCGTTTGGGCGCTTGTCGAGCAGCCTGTCGGTGGCCCCTGCGCCCACCGCCTTCGACCTGGGCACGCGCCGCTTTGGTCTGCTCATCCTGCGCCTGACCGTGCTGCTGGTGCTCGCCACGCTGCTGATCAACCTGATGCTGCAGCGCCCGCTGCTGGAGTCCTTTCTGTTCGCGGTGGCGCTGGCCGTCGGGCTCACCCCCGAGCTGCTGCCCATGATCGTCTCGGTCACCCTGGCGCGCGGAGCGCTGCGGCTGGCGGCCCAGCAGGTCATCGTCAAGCGGCCTTCGGCCATCCAGGACCTGGGCGCCATGGATGTGCTGTGCACCGACAAGACCGGCACCCTGACGCAGGCCCGCATCCGGCTGGACCGGCATGGAGACGCCGCCGGCCGGCCTGCGCCCGGGGTGCTGGAACTGGCCTGGCTCAACAGCCATTTCGAGAGCGGCCTGCGCAGCCCGCTGGACGACGCCATCCTGGAGCAGGCGCCTCCACCATGGCAGGGCTGGACCAAGGTGGACGAGGTGCCCTTCGATTTCGAGCGCCGCCGCGTGTCGGTGCTGCTGCAGCGCGACGGGCAGCGGCGTCTCATCGTCAAGGGGGCGCCCGAAGACCTGCTGCGCCTGTGCGACCGGGTGCAGGACGGCGCGACTGAGCCCGTCCGGGCCTTGCAGCCGCAGGACCGGCTGGCCATCGGGGGGCTGCTGGAGCAACTGGCGGACCAGGGTCTTCGGGTGCTGGGCATCGCCTGGCGCGAGGCGGCGCCGCAGCAATCCCACGCCCGGGTGTCCGACGAGAGCGGGCTGGTCTTTGCCGGGTTCGTGGCCTTCCAGGATCCGCCCCGGCCGGGCGCGGCCCAGGCCTTGCAGGCACTGGGCGAGCGCGGCGTGGCGGTCAAGATCGTCACCGGCGACAACGAACGCGTCACCCGGCACCTGTGCGAACAGCTCGGACTGCCGGTGCAGGGGGTGCTGCTGGGCAGCGAAGTGGCCGGCCTGGCCGACGACGCCCTGCAGGCCCGCGTGGCCTCGGTCAACCTGTATTGCCGTGTCACCCCGGCCCAGAAAACCCGCATCCTGCTGGCGCTCAAGGCCCGGGGGCGGGTGGTGGGCTACCTGGGCGATGGCATCAACGACGCACCGGCCCTGCATGCCGCCGATGTCGGCATCTCGTTCGCCGGCGCGGTCGACGTGGCCCGCCAGGCGGCCGACATGATCCTGCTGCAGCAGGACCTGCGGGTGCTGCACGCCGGCGTGCTGGAGGGCCGGCGCACCTTCGGCAACGTGATGAAGTACATCATGATGGCCACCAGCTCCAACTTCGGCAACATGGCCAGCATGGCGCTGGCGGCGCTGCTGCTGCCGTTCATGCCGCTGCTGCCCCTGCAGGTGCTGCTCAACAACCTGCTGTACGACATCTCCGAGATCGCGCTGCCGCTGGACCCGGTCGACGAGGCCGACCTGGCCGCGCCGCGCCGCTGGGACATGGGCTTCGTGCGCGATTTCATGCTCGCCATCGGACCGGTGAGCTCCGTGTTCGATCTGCTGACCTTTCAGCTGCTGCTGCACCTGTTCGGCCCGCAGCCCGAGTTGTTCCGCACCGGCTGGTTCATCGAGTCGCTGGCCACCCAGGTGCTGGTGATCTTCGTGGTCCGCACCCGGGGCGCCCCCTGGCGCAGCCGGACCCACCCGGCGCTGTGGCTGTCGGCGCTGGGGGTGCTGGCGCTCGCCGTGGCCCTGCCCTACACGCCGCTGGCGCCCTGGCTGGGCTTTGCCCCCTTGCCGCCGGTCTATTTCGCCTTGCTGGCGTTGCTGGTGCCGGCCTACCTGGCCTCGGTGGAGTGGGCCAAGCGCGGGTTCTACCGGCGCCACCCGGCGGTCTGAGGCCCCACGCGGCCTGGGCGGCCGGTCGGTCGATGGGGTCGGGCGGCGGATTCGACCGGCGCGGTCGATGCCCGGTGCCGGGTCAGGCCTCGCAGACCACCGGCACCCGCTGCGCCAGGGCGCACATCAGCTCGTAGCCCAGGGTGCCCGCATGGGCGGCCACTTCGTCGATGCCCAGCACCTCGCCGTTCGCCGTCCGCCCCCACAGCGTGACGGCGCTGCCCACGCCGGCCGCCGTGCCGGCCTGTTCCAGCGGCGTGAGGTCCACGGCCAGCATGTCCATGCTGACCCGTCCGAGGGTGCGGGTGCGCCGGCCCTCCACCAGAACCGGTGTGCCGGTGCCGCACAGCCGGGGATAGCCGTCGGCGTAGCCACAGGCCGCAATGCCGATGCGCATCGGCTGCGTGGCCGTGAAGGTCGATCCGTAGCCCAGGGTGTCGCCCGCTTCCAGGGTCTGCGTGGCGATCAGCCGCGTGGCCAGGGTCATGGTCGGCTGCAGGCCCCAGCCTGCCGCGTCGTGCAGCGGGTGATCGGGCGCGCTGCCGTACAGCGCGATGCCCGGACGCACCCAGTCCGACAGGGCCACCGCCGCCGGGTGGCGCAGGGTGGCCGCGCTGTTGGCCAGACTGCGTTCGCCCGGCAGGTCGGCGCATACCGCCTGGAACACGGCCAGCTGGGCGTCGATGCCGCGCGGCCCGTCGGCATCGCTGAAGTGCGTCATCAGCGAGATCTCGTCCACCTGTGGCAGCGCATCGAGCCGGTTCCAGGCGGCGCGCAGGCGCTGCGGCGCAAAGCCCAGCCGGTTCATGCCGGAGTTCATCTTGAGGAACACCCGGTGCGGCACATGCGTCTTGTGCGCCGCCAGCATGTCGATCTGGGCGTCGCAGTGCACCGTGTGCCACAGGCCCAGGCGCGAACACAGCTCCAGGTCGCGCGGCTCGAACACGCCTTCGAGCAGCAGGATCGGCCCGCGCCAGCCCAGGGCCCGCAGCCGCTCGGCCTCGTCCAGGTCGAGCAGCGCGAAGCCATCGGCCCCGCGCAGGCCGTCGTACACCCGCTCGATGCCGTGGCCGTAGGCGTTGGCCTTGACCACAGCCCACAGCCGGGACTCGGGCGCGGCCTGGCGGGCCCGCTGCAGGTTGGCGCGCAGTGCGGCGGTGTGGATGGTGGCCTGGATGGGACGGGGCATGGTGCCGCCGGATTTTGGCATTTCCGGCCCCGTGCTATAAACCCGGACCCATTACAAGATCGATGAGACCAGCCCCCGAGCCGACCCCGCGTCGCGCCGCTCGCCAGAAATGAAGCGCGGTTTCTTCACCATCATGTCCGCGCAGTTCTTCAGCTCGCTGGCGGACAACGCGCTGTTTGTGGCCGCCGTGCAGTTGCTGCGCACCGACCGCGCGCCCGAATGGCAGCAGGCCGCCCTGGTCCCCATGTTCGCGCTGTTCTATGTGGTGCTGGCGCCCTTCGTCGGCGCCTTTGCCGACTCCATGCCCAAGGGCCGGGTCATGCTCATCAGCAACGGCATCAAGGTGCTGGGCTGCCTGCTCATGCTGTTCGGCACCCATCCGCTGATGGCCTATGCCGTGGTCGGTCTGGGCGCAGCGGCCTATTCGCCCGCCAAGTACGGCATCCTGACCGAGCTGTTGCCCGCGTCCCAGCTGGTCAAGGCCAATGGCTGGATCGAGGGTCTGACGATTGCCTCCATCATCCTGGGCGTGCTGGTGGGCGGTCAACTGGTGGGGCCGGCCTTGTCCGGCATGCTGCTGTCCATGAACCTGCCGCTGGTCGACACCGGCATTGACACGCCCCCGGAAGCCGCCATCGCCGTGCTCATTTTCTTTTATGGCCTGGCGGCCTGGTTCAACACCCGCATCCCGCTGACCGGTGCCGAGCTGCGCCCCATGCGCAGCAACCCCGAACACGGCACGGTGCGCAACATGCTGGCCTTGCTGCCCGATTTCTGGCATTGCAACCTGGCCCTGTGGCGCGACAAGCTGGGGCAGATTTCCCTGGCCGTCACCACCCTGTTCTGGGGCGCTGGCGCCACGCTGCAGTTCATCGTGCTCGACTGGGCCAAAAGCGCTCTGGGCATGCCACTCAACCGCGCAGCCATCCTCCAGGGAGTGGTGGCTGTG
Organism: Rhodoferax sp.; assembly: GCA_018882485.1. GTDB lineage: Bacteria > Pseudomonadota > Gammaproteobacteria > Burkholderiales > Burkholderiaceae_C > Rhodoferax. The sequence continues at coordinate 7,309 of VERU01000109.1, forward strand.
GGCATCGCCGTGGGCGCAGTGGTCGCCGCGCGGGCGCTTCAGCTGCGCGATTCGGTTAAGGTACTGCCGGTGGGTGTTGCCATGGGCCTGGTGGTACCACTCATGACGCTGGTGTCGTCCGAGATGGCAGCCTTTCCTCTACTGGTTCTGATCGGCGGCCTGGCGGGCTTTTTCGTGGTGCCCATGAATGCGCTTCTGCAGCACCGAGGCCATGTCTTGATGAGCGCGGGTCATTCCATTGCCGTACAGAATTTCAACGAAAACGTGAACATCCTGCTCATGCTGGGTCTTTACGCCGGCCTCATCAG
>VERU01000598.1 GCA_018882485.1 Rhodoferax sp.
GCCTGGACCAGAGTCTGCGCCGCATGGGGTTGGACTATGTGGACATCTTCTACTCGCACCGCTTCGACCCCGACACGCCGCTGGAGGAAACCTGCGGCGCACTGGCCAGCGCGGTGCAGCAGGGCAAGGCGCTCTACGTCGGCGTGAGCAGCTACTCGCCGCGCGCCACCCGCGAGGCGGTGACGCTGCTGCGCGGCATGGGCGTCACGCCGCTGATCCACCAGCCCTCCTACAGCCTGCTCAACCGCTGGATCGAAGCCGAGCTGCTGGACACGCTGGAGCAAACCGGCATGGGCTGCATCGCCTTCAGTGCGCTGGCGCAGGGCCTGCTCAGCGACCGCTACCTCCAGGGCATCCCGGCCGATGCACGCATCAACCGCCCCGGCGGCGGCTCCCTCAAGCGCGACCACCTGAGCCCGGACAACCTGGCCCACGTGCGGGCGCTCAACGAGATCGCCCTGGCACGCGGGCAGAGCCTGGCGCAGATGGCCGTGGCCTGGGTGCTGCGCGACCGGCGCGTCACCTCGGCCCTGATCGGCGCCAGCCGGCCCGAGCAGATCCGCGAGCTCGCGGGCGCAGTCCGCCGGCTGGACTTCAGCGCGGCCGAACTCTCCGCCATCGACCAGCATGCGGTGGACGGCGGCATCAACCTCTGGCTGCGGCCCTCCACCGATCAGCGACCCGCATGAGCGGCCAGCCGGCACCCGACCGCTCTGCCACGCTGCTGGCACTGGGTGCCATCGGCCTGTGGGGCACGCTGGCTGCACTGGGGGTGGAACTGGCCCATGTGCCGCCGTTTCTGCTGACCGGCCTGGCACTGGGGGTGGGCGGGCTCATGGCCCTGCCGCTGGCCGGGCCCGGCCTGAGCCGCTGGCGCGTGCCGCTGCCCACGCTCGCGTTGGGGGTGGGCGGGTTGTTTGGTTTTCACTTTCTGCTGTTCATGGCGTTGCGGCACGCCCCTGCCGTGCAGGCCAACCTGATCAACTACCTGTGGCCCCTGCTGATGGTGGTGCTGGCGCCCTACCTGCTGCCCGGGCTGAGGATGCGCCCCAGGCATGTGCTGGCGGCGCTGCTGGGTTTTGCCGGCGCAGCGGTGGTGATCCTGGGCGGTGAAGGGTCCCCCTCGACCCCGGCCAGCGCCACCCTGGCCCAGGCCGGTGGGGGCTACGCCCTGGCGGTGCTGTCGGCCACGGTGTGGGCCGGCTACTCGCTGCTGACACGCCGGGTACCCCACTTCCCCACGGCGGCCATCGGGGGCTTTGCACTGCTCTCGGGCCTGCTGTCGCTGGGCTGCCACCTGCTGCTGGAGCCAGCGATGTCGCTCACGGCGCGCGACACGCTGCTGATCCTGGCACTCGGGCTCGGGCCCATGGGAGCCGCCTTCTTCCTCTGGGACATGGCGCTCAAACGCGGCGACGCGCGCCACATCGGCATCCTGAGCTACCTGACGCCCCTGGTCTCCACCGCGGTACTGGTGCTGGTGGGCGGGCGGGATTTCGGCTGGCATCTGGCGCTGGCGACCGCGATGATCGTGGGCGCCGCACTGCTGGGCACCCGCGGCGCCTGAGTCTGCACGCATCCGGCCGATACGAGCCGCCGGCAAGGGCGGCCGAGAAAGGCTGCCGAGACTTCAGGCCCAGCCGAACTGTCCGTGCAGTTCGGCCGCGTCCACTTCCTGGCCGCCAGTCTGCGCACTGTCCCACGCGCCGCTGTGGGCCATCACCCGAAGGGTACACAGGTCCAGCCCGCGCAAGTGCCCGCGC
>VERU01000110.1 GCA_018882485.1 Rhodoferax sp.
CCAGTTCCAGGGCATCGGTCCATTTGCTGACCGTGGGAAAGGTGTTGGGGCTGATCAGCTCGCAGGTCTGGCTGGTGTTGTTCCAGACCATGCCGACCACACATCGCTGCCAGATCAACTGGGTCACTTTGTCACGGATTTCGCTGTTGGGCGGAAGGGTACCAGCCACACTTTCGTACCGGCTGTCCGGCCGTTGCCGGGGCATGTACGTGGAGCACACCTGCTGGGCTTGAGCACACAGGCTGATCAACACCAGTCCACCGACCAGGGCGCGATGTCCCGTGCCCGGGAGTTTGATCCGTGCAGGGACCACCGCAGGACAGGGAGCAGCGATGGGATGGGTCATGATCCTGAGCGAACAAGGCGGACCGGGTACGCGGCATTCTTCGTGTCGAAGAAGTCGTCACCCAGCGTGTAACTGATGCCCCAAGCAGCTCCAGGATCGCTGGCATCTGGCGAGGAACTCCAGTGGTATCCCGTGAACGTGTTGGGGAAGTGCGCGGTGTCGATGGCGGGCGCGGCGCTCGCGCCGGTGTGCGCGAGGTTGCGCAATTCCTCCCGGGTGGGAATCCGCCAGTCCCGGAAGCCACACAGGGCCTGACCCGGCAGCAACCGGTTGATCGCATCGCGGTAGGCCTCGATGTTGCACCGGCCTGCATCTGCCAGCCCGGTGCAGGTGCCGCCGGAGGGCTGGCCGGCCCACCCCCCGTTGGTGGTCCCTTTGCTGTCGTACCAGGTGAACTGATGCAGATAGTGACGCAGGTGAGCCGGGTCATTGCGTTTGGCCTCCCAGACCAGGCCCGTGGTGTTGTCGCGCACGCAATCCCATCGGGTACCGGTAGCGGGCGATCCGTTGTCCGACCAGGTTCCGGTTTGCACAGCGAGGGGTTGTCCCTCCGCACCGAGCCTCGTGAAGTCGAACCCGGCCACTCCCGACCCCACTTTGTTGAGTGTTCCCGCCAGCGCTTGAGCATCGCGGCCAAACCAGGCGTCCTGGACCGATCCCCACATCTTTTCAGCCCAGTTCACGGCCGTGCAAACCGCAAAGTTGATCCAGGCGGTGCCGGTCAGGTTGCTGCACCAATGAATGCCTGTGTCATTGAGCACCCCATTGGGCGCGAAGGACTGAATGGTGATGCGCAGCGTGTAGGCGTTGGTGGCACCCCGATCGTCGGTCACGGTAAGCCGCACGGTCGCGATGCCGGAGGTGCCATAGCTTCGCCACTGGATATCCGGGGTTGAACTGGTGGCGCTGGTCCCATCGCCGAAACTCCACAAGTACGACACAATCCGGCCGTCAGGGTCCGAACTGGCAGCGGGGTTGAAGCCGATTTCCTGACCCAGTGTCGGGCTCGACAAGGTTGCCGAAAACTGAGCGTTCGGCGATTTGTTGGCCGGAGGCTGGCTGGTGATGGTCAGCGATTGCTGCGCCACGCTGGAAGCGCCGTCGTTGTCGGTCACGGTCAAGCCGACCGTGTAGGTCCCCGGAGTTGAAAACCGATGAACCAAGGGCGATGGCGATCCGGTCTGAGAGGCGGACAGTCCATCTCCAAAATCCCAGTCGTAGCGCGCGATCGTCCCGTCGGTATCCAGCGATCCGGTGGGGAGAAAGGTCAAGTCCTGATTGACCTGCCGGGTTCCGCTGATGTCGATACCCGCGAGCGGTGCGGCGTTCAGACGAACCTGAATCTCCAGCGTGGCCGTCGAGGATGCACCCCTGTCATCAACGGCGGTCAACCGGATGACTTTGCGTCCGACGCTGTCGTAGCGGTGCGAAACAGCTTCCTGACTGGTGCGTGTCAGCAGGGTTCCATCGCCAAGGTCCCAGTCATACCGGACGACACTGCCGTCCGGGTCTGCGGTGCCGGAACTGCTGAAAGCGATGGATTTGCCGACAACCGTGGACGTGTCGCTGCTGGCAAGAACCACGACGGGCGGGGTGTTGGCGGTAGCGCCAATGTTGACTTGGGTGGTCACCGTTTGCGTGCGGCCTTGCTCGTCTTCTGCCGTGAGGGTCACCGTGTAGAGACCCGCCTCATTGAAGCGGTGGGAAATCAGGCCGGGTAAGGTCTGGCTTTGCACGCTGCTGCCGTCTCCAAAGTTCCATAGCAGGCGTTTCAAGGCGTTTTCAGGGTCGTTGGAACCAGCGCTTGAAAAGGCCAGGGACTGCCCCGCCAGCAGGGTTCCAGTGGGAGGCGTCAGCTGAGCCAAGGGCGGTCGGTTGGCAGGAGCGGGCTTGGCCATGGCCGTAAAAAAGGAAAAACTGCTGACCTGCGCGATCAGTTCCTTGCCTTGCACCGTGACGGGTGTGATCTCGACAAAGGTGCCCCCAGGCTGGGCCTTGAACAGTGCGGGCGTGGAACCAAGCGGCAGCGTGCCGGGATCGAATGGCACATGGATGGTGACCGGGGTCGCGAACTGGGTACCGTGGGGCTCCATGCTGTAGATGGAACCCACCTTGGCCATACCGCTGGGCAGTGTCGGAACCGCGACTTCTGCGACGGGCTTCACATAGATGGCCAGAGGTTGCGACACCGCGCCCGGCGGTACCGATAGCTTGATCCCGGTGGCGCTGGAGATGGCTCCGCCCTGGATGTCCAGGATGCCGGCTGCGGACTGTGCCGGGGGCACGGAAGCACCATTGGAACCCGATTCCCCACTGCCGCCCCCGCAGGCAGATAGAAGCAAAGCCATCCCGCAAATGATGGAGTACCAGCGCATCAGCCGAGAAACCCGAGATTGATGGGGTAGTCGGAGCGCCCGAAATGCACGATGTTGGGCATCACCAGGGCGAGATCGGCCGTTGGAACTCCGAACCAGGTGGCCAGGGTCGCCGCCATTTGGTCCACCGAGGTGCTGGGCAACAGCGACCCGGAGCCAATATGCCATTGGTCGTCTGCTGCCCCACTGTTGGTGATGCTGACGGGGGGCGGTCGGCCGTAAATTTTCCGGCCACGGACGGCGCCGCCCACCACGAAGTGGTGATTGCCCCAGCCGTGATCCGATCCATCGCCATTCGATGTCAATGTCCGTCCGAATTCGGACGCCGTGAACAGGGTGACCTTGTCGGCCACGCCCAGCGCGTTCATGGCGTTCTGGAACGCTGATATGCCGACGCTGAGTTGATCGAGATTGCTGGATTGCTGAACGATGAGGTTGTCATGCAGATCGTAGCCACCCGATGCCTGGACATAGAAAACCTGGCGGTTGACGCCGAGTACGTCCCTGGAGGCGATCAATCGGGCCACCAGCTTCAACTGGTTGGCCAGGCTATTGCCCGAGACTGGAAACTGGGCGTAGGCAGTTCCCGAGTCGGGGGCCTTTGTCAGGGCCTCGTCGACTTTGGCTTTGGCTTCCAGCGACCGGATGGTGACCCGGTTGTACTCATTCTCAAACGGATGAACCGACGATTGCCGGATGATGGCGTCGTATGCGGTTTTGACCGCCGATGATCCGTACATGGTGCCGGCCGTCAGATTGCTGGAGTACGCCAGTCCAGCCGTGCCCACGCGCAGCGGGAACGCCTCTTGCCCGGACAGGAATACTGCGTTGCCACTGACGGACATGCAGGTGAACATGGCGTTGGAATTGGCGCTCAGCGCCAGATCGGCCAGGCTTCCGCCCCATCCCAGTGCGGACCCCTCGGGGTGAGAGGACAGCCAAATCGACGTCTGATCGTTGTGCGACTGCAATTTGGGAGGCCTGGGATACAGGATCAGGTTGGAGTTGCTGAAGTCCTTGCGGGTGAGCGGCACCACGAGAGGCCCGACATTAAGCAGAACAGCCGCTTTGCCCGCATGAAACAGCGAAGCCATTCCGGTCATTTTGGGATGGAGCGCGTACTGGCGGCCTGCGGGAAGCGGATCCGTAGGCGTCAGGAGCGTGGGCGTGAGTGCGTTGCGGGCCAGTGCGATGCCGCCAGCCGTTCTCTCCGGACCGCCTTCACGGACGGCACTGTACAGGTCGTAGCTGGCGTTGTCATAGGTCACGACCGTGTTGGCGTAATCCGATCCACCGGCCATGTACACGCAGATCAGAGCCTTGTAGTCCGTGGCCCCGAAGGCGGCGGCTTCGCCGATGGCGGCCAGGTTCAGGGCGGTCGGCAGGCCCACTCCGGCGATTGCCAGTTGGGAACTGCGCTTCAGAAAGGCCCTGCGGGTGTGGAGTGCCGTATTCAGAGGGTGCATGGGGTGGTGCGCGGCTTACTTCTGAACCAGGTAATCGGCGCTGGCCATGATCAGGAAAATCGCGGCCGCGATGCGGTTGAGTTTGAGGGATTCCGTGCTGTCCGCGTTCACGGGGGGCGAGGCCAGCGCACCAAGAATCACGGCTCGGGTGTCGGGTCTTAGCTGACCGCCAGTGAGCATCAGGTCCAGACGGTCCAGCAGCGCTGCCGCGTTGTGGGCCAGCCCCAGTTCTACCGAGTAATTCGCCTTGATGTCGTTGGTGCTGCCCGTCCCACCGTTTTCGGGCTGGCTCGCCCCCGTGATGTTGAATCCGTTGCGTATGGGTGCATACATTGCTCCCAGGTAATCCATGACCTGTTGCTCACTGATGAGCTGGAATTCCGGGGCTACCCGCCCGGTGGTCGCCATGACGGTATTGGGAGGGACGTAGCCGGGTCGAAAAAAATTGAACACCGAGGGCGATCGAAGCGGGCCCTGTCCCAGACTGGCCCCGAAATTCCCGAGCTTCCACGAATTCTGGACGGACGTCACGCCAAATGTCCGGGCCCACTGCACGAAACGGAGCATGGGTTCGCGCAATTTGCCAAAGCCCGGATCGGACAGACCGGATGCCCCCCGGGCCTCTGCGTCCAGCAGAATTGCGCGCCAGATCGCCATGAGATCACCGCGAACTCCGCTTCCGTTGTCGTTGAAGGCTGCTGCGACGCGAGCCACGTAGGCGGGGCTGGGGTTGCTGGTCACCAGACGCTGGATCATCTGGCGACCAAAAAAAGGCCCCACGTTGGGGTGGTTGAACAAACGATCCAGCGCCGTGGACAAGGCCTGTGGCCCGGGTGTGCTGCCGGGTATGGAGACGCCCAGGAAGTTCGCATCCAGACTGCTATGCCGGCTGGCCGTGAAATACATGGGCAGCCGCGCGTAGTCATAGTTGTAGATCGTGTCCCCCGGCACCGTGGTGGTATCGGCGGCGCCCCGGCTGCGCTCGTCGATCAGGTAACCGGTGAAGACGCGAGCGAGGTTGCTGACGTCCGCGCTGGAATAGGTCTCGGTTTGAACACCGTTGCGCAGGCTGCCGTCGGTGTTGAGTTCGTAAAGGCCGATGCTGAAAAGCTGCATCACCTCGCGGGCGTAGTTTTCATCAGGTACCCGGCCGGTTGCCGGGTTCTCACCCTGGTTGCCATGGGTGTTCAGGTACAGTCCCATGGCGGGATGCAAGGTCACGGCCTCGAGCAGCGTTCGAAAATTCCCGAAAGCGTGCTGGCAGAGCATGTCCCACCAGTTCGCGATCATGAAGCAGGGCCAGCGGATCCTCTCTGTCAGGCCGGGCATGCCCACCACGAAGAATTCACTCAAGGCCAGCGCGGCCCTGCGCCTGACCGGATCGGGTGAGGCGATGAGCTGCTGCCACAACATGTTGTCCGCCGGGTACAGGACGAAGCTCCGAGGGAAACCCCGTGTGTCGCTGGTGACGTGGTATCCCCGCGCCGCGAGCCAGTCCCATCCGGATGGCCCTGGGGTCATCAGAAACTGCTGATCCAGCCAGCCCGAGTACCCCAGGCTGCGAACCTGGGCTACTTCGCTGTCCCGGGCTCCAAGGCTCGCCTGCAGCAGGAAGCGGACGGCCTCTGCATCCGACTCAGGGGACGAAACAGACGCGGCCGCTGCTGCCGCAACGGGTTGGGGCGCAGGTTCGGGATCGCTGCCACCGCCGCATCCCGTCAGGGCGGTCGCGGATATACCGCTGAGCCCCCAGATGGCAGCTTCTGATTTTTGGGGTGCGTCAAGAACGGTCGCGGAGGACCCTGGAGCGGTGTTGACAGCCGAAGTAACGCTTTCGGAGCTCACGGATTCCTCACCCTGTATCCATTTGTCATTTTGATCCTCGGATTATCCGGACCGGTATCCCGGAATGGATGTAAAAAATTTGTACACGCCGGGTCGGGCTGCGCCGCGAGCCTTCGCCTGACGTGGAGCCGGCCCCAGTTCCCGCTACCGCACAGGCGGGTGTGCGAGCTTAAAATTGCGCCGTGTCCTACCTCGTTCTGGCCCGCAAGTACCGTCCTCGCCGATTCACCGAAATGGTCGGGCAGGAGCACGTGGTGCAGGCCCTGACCAATGCCTTGACCACCGGGCGACTCCACCATGCCTGGCTGTTCACGGGAACCCGGGGTGTCGGCAAGACCACGGTGTCGCGCATTCTGGCCAAGTCGCTCAATTGCCAGGGACCTGATGGTCAGGGTGGCATCACCGCCACGCCGTGTGGCGTGTGTCAGGCCTGCTCGGACATCGACAGCGGACGTTTCGTGGACTACACGGAGCTCGATGCGGCATCCAACCGGGGGGTGGACGAGGTGCAGGCGCTCCTGGAGCAGGCGGTCTATAAGCCGGTGCAAGGGCGATTCAAGGTGTTCATGATCGATGAAGTCCACATGCTGACCGGGCATGCCTTCAACGCCATGCTCAAGACCCTGGAGGAACCCCCCGAATACCTGAAATTCGTGCTGGCCACCACGGACCCTCAAAAGGTTCCGGTTACCGTGCTCTCGCGGTGCCTGCAGTTCAACCTGCGCCCCATGGCGCCAGAGACGGTTCGTGAGCACCTGCAGCGCGTGTTGCAGGCCGAGTCGGTCGAGGCCGAGGATGCGGCCTTATGGCTGTTGGCCCGTGCGGCCCGGGGATCCATGCGGGATGCGCTCAGTCTGGCCGATCAGGCCATCGCTTTCGGGGGCGGCACGCTGCTGGAAGCCAGCGTGCGCGGCATGCTGGGCAGCGTGGATGCCGGCCGCATAAGCGCACTGGTGGAGGCCTTGGCCCGCGCCGATGGACCGGCGGTGGTGGCCCTTTGCGAGTCGCTGAGGGTGCACGGTCAGAGTGCTGCGGCGACCCTGGAAGACATGGCCACCCTGCTGCATCGCATGGCCGTCTGGAAGATCATGCCGGAGACGGCCCATGCGGTCGAATCCGACCCGGACGGGATGGCGGTAAGGGAATTGGCCGGCCTGATGCCGGCCGATGAGATCCATTTGCTCTACAGCCTGTGCCTGCACGGGCGAGGTGAACTCGGTCTGGCGCCCGACGAGTACGCGGCCCTGACCATGGTTCTGCTGCGCCTGCTGGCGTTCAAGCCCGGGCGAACGCCGGCCCGCCCGCAGGCCCCCGCAGACCCGATCCTGCAGCCGGCATCGACGGGTGCGCCGCCGGTGATCCTGGGGGCGGAACCCCATCGCGTCGGCCGTCCCTTGCCGGTGCGCGATCTGCCTTCGGGTGGTGGCCATCGGACCATCTTGGCGTCAAAACCGTCCTCAGCCCTCGCCCAGTCTGGATCGGCTGCTATGGATATTGAAGCAATTCCCGTGTTGCGCCAAGCCGACTCGGGGGCTGATGTGTTGTCC